>NZ_JBYSXE010000060.1:0-23905 GCF_058781925.1 Sphingobium sp. FW306-1B-F04DB
TTGTCGATCGCCATATCGATGGTCCTTTCTTATCCATCTATATGACCTCGCGCACAAAATTCCTGACAGTTCCCTTGATGGCTCTCTATGCTCACTATGGAAACCAGCCAAATGGCTAATCAATGTCAAAAACCTTTGAGGGGCTTTGGATCCCGTTAGAAATACTTCTCGGCAAATCGTTTACTGCCATTCAGAAAATCGTCCTCGCTGAGGTATTCGCCCTGCAAGGCACGAAGGGCTGTTTCGCCTCGAACGCTCATTTTGCGGCCATCACGGGCGTGCAGGAGCGAATGGTGCGAAAGCACATCAGTAAGCTCGCGGCGGATGGGTTCTTGTTGGTGGAGAACCCCACCAGCAAGCGCAGGAGGCTCTGGGTTAGCGCTGCTGTCGATGAGCAGCCGCAAGCCCGACTTCCCTCCAAGGAACGCCTCGGCGGGGAGACCGTCCAGGACAGCTCGACGCCACTCGTCGAAAATTCCGATCCGCATAATCCCGGCACACAGATACCGGGTGGTGGCGCGAATTCGTGTGTCGCAACCCGGAACCAAAGGCCCGCGCAACCCGGAACGAAGAGCGGGAACCCGGTCAACGGCGACCTGGAAACCCGGAACGAGGGTGCCACAGAGAATATAGTTAGAACACAAGAAGAGAATACAAAAGAGAACACCTGCAGCCCGCTAGCGCAGGCTGTCAGCCCCCTGACGGGGACTGACGACCCATTTTTTGATAATGACCCAACATGGCGGAGGTGGTGCAGGCATCGGCGGAACACTCGTGCTTGCGAATGGAGTGACACGTTCCATCGCACGCAGTTGTATAAACGAAGCCTTGAAGGTCACAGGCCACAGGACGTCTTGGATTGGACAATGGAGAAGGGGCCGACGTACTGGGAACCTGAGGATATCTACAACCTCAAACCGTGGCTCCGCGCGTTAGAGAAATGGCGATACGGGTAAATCGCATCAGGTCATCCAACCGCATGGGTCGGCTGAAAGCATACCTTCAGTTCGTACGACGCTGCCGGTTGGATGGCCCTCCCAACAGCGGCTCGCGCCGTTTGCCTCGGTATGTCACGCGACGTACAAATAGAGTTGCTACCGCTTAGGCATGTTGCCCCTCCCCCACGTGGTGCAGGCAAAGCCGTATCGTCGCTGAGCGGTTCCATCTGGGGTATCATGTGGGGTGGGGGCAAAATCTGAGAGGACGGTCGTGGCAAAAAATCGAACAGAAAATTTCAAAGCGGTTGCGCAGGTGCCACTTCAGCAATCAGGATAGATGCACGCAATCCCAAAGCAGTGGCCACGTCCACGAACTCTACAATATCGAGCCGCCGCTCGCCCGTTTCATAGCGCGACACGAATTGCTGATGACGGTCTAGGCGGCGGGCCAGTTCCTCTTGGCTCCAACCCAAGCGCTTTCGCTCGGCAACCAATAGGCCGATCACCTCGCGATAACGCTGATCCTGAAAGCCTTTTGCCAATCCCGCCATCCACGACACGTGAAGGCGGTGTTTCGGGACTCTTGCGTGCTACACAAAAACCGTGTGAAATTGGGTGCGTCAGGGGGAGTTTGCTTGTGTCGATAATGCGTCGTGTGTGGTGGGCGTTGAGTTTATGTGCGTTGAGTACGGGATGTACGCCTGAGGGACACTCGCCTGAAAGCGAACGATGGCAACGAGTTGAGCAAGCGTTCAGCAAGACGCCTGCCGTGAAGATTGACGAGATCAAGACAATCAATCCCGGCTCTCCGGTGAACCAGCCTGAACTTATTCCTACCATGATGCGATTTGCGGATCGGATTCCGGATGATGATGAACGCGCATTCCTTGTGTTCACAGTACGAGATGCAGGCGAATCCGTCGAGACGCAGCTGCTCCATGTACAGTGCCAGAGTCGGGCGGCCACTCGTTTTCGAGAGAATGGGCGGGTGGGCCTGAGGCTGTTGGAATCAGCGTCACTCATTTTCCCCGATGAACTGTTCGAGGCGCCGACGATCGATAAATCCCCCGCAACTGAGGACGAAATGGACCGTTATTGTCGGCGCGAATGGCCCATCGCTCCGACCAGAGCAAATTTCAGTTCCCAGCCATAGTGCTGGGTGAAATTGGCACGCAGCGCGTCTTAAAATGGAGGGCATATGCACTCGGTGGCGGCCCAAATCTGGAACGACATTGCGAAAACGCAGACGTTGAAGACGCCGCTGGCGAAGCGGCTATTCCCGCTGCCACCTGACGAAATGGAGGCTGCCATTGCACAAGAAGTGCGAGCAATTGCCGCGCGGGAGGGTGCCGACGAGCGGGTCGCCCTGGCGTATATGACAGTCGCGCCGCTTCTATGGGAACGGGAAGCGATAGCCGGATACAAGAGGAAGAATCCAGCGAAGCTGTGGAAGCTGGAAGGGGTGTTGCTGGAGGTTTTGGACGCAACTGAGGCGCTTATAATCGCGGACGGAGACTTCCGCCTGTCCGATCCTCAGAGGGAGATTCTGAGAGGACTGCTGAGCGTTATGCCAGGATTATCGACACAGGTGAGCGAGCTAGAGCCAGTCGGACCGGAGCCAGCGATAGATCCAAACGTGGCAGTGGACCTGACCGGCGGAAGCCAGACATTCCGTCCAAAAGACCCGGTGATGTTCCTCGCGATAGCGCTGAAGTCGCAAACCGAATGGATGGGCAATCCGATTTATCGCCGGCAGAAGTGGTTAGATGCTGAGGCAACATTGGCCAATTATAATCCGGCGGACTGGAGACCCTCGGTGAAGCACCTGTCTCTAGCGACAATACCCGCGGAATATGCAGAAGATTTTCGAAACCACCCAGGAAAGTTCGATCCGGATCTTGCAGTGGAAGCTACTCAGATGGCGGCCCTACAGATCAAGGCAGGCGCGCGTGGCTTCTACGCATATGTGAGGACGACGTTGGTGGACCTCGGCCTCCCGCTCAAGGCGGTAAGACCCTATCTCCGCATGTCCTATAATTCAGCACGGGAAATCCTGGACGATGAGGATCAGTACGTTTCCGATCTGGACAGCGCGGAGGAAGTGGCAATTCTAGCAAAGAGGTTGGGCGACGTATTTTGGGACGGAGCGGACAAAACCTAGGCTTCTCTCTCTCCCAGATTCAAAACGAACTGCGGGTGGTTCGCCAAGTGCCGCTACGTGGGGCCTCTAGGGTTTGCCCGTTTTTCCTGCCGCAACTTGTCTCGCCGCATGGATCACGCCCCATTCCAATCGCTCGGCCGATAGGGCAACCCACCCCATTTCCGTAGCTCGATAGGGTTGCCAATGGGGTACGGTCCCCCATCGAATACGTCAGGGCTGTTCATGGCCCTTGTCGTCCAGTTCGCTGATTCCACACTGGCGTAGATAGTTGAAGGTGGCATCATAGAACGAAGGCTGGCGGGTGGGATCGTGATCATCGCCTTGCGGCACAAAAATCACCATTCCCTGCCGCGCGCGCGTCAACAGGACGCGGTAGGAGTTTGCAATATACATTTGGCGCATGGGATCCGACACGCGTTGCCAGGCCGTCCCCCGAAACGCGAGTGTTTGCCATCCCTGAGGTCCAAACCGCCAATTGGCGTCCCAACACACGCATGACCAGTCCAGCTCAAGTCCTTGAACTTCAAATTCGCTGGCAGCGTCTTCCAGTGCGTCGGACGATCGAACGTCGTGAACAGGCGCCAGAAACCACTGCGGCGGATCGACCTTGGCTTTTACAAAGATACCCTCAGGCTTAAGCCTCAGCGCATTGGACGACGCCAACAGGCCGGAACGCTCCGGCCCCCGCCTGTGGGATCGCAACCAACGCCGCGCTGTCGACAAACTACGCGTCACGTGAATTGGGTAGTTTTCTAAATATTGGAATAGGTTACGCGCTTCACCGGCCGAACCGGCGACGAGAGCAGCAACAAACTCGGATAGCTTTTCTGCGCGAAAGGAGCGGATCGAGGTCGATAGGTGGAGTTCGGGGGCAGGTGTCGCATTTTCGATATCCCCGATTTGCGCGTCGATTGGACCATCGAACTTGTCTGAATGGTACACGTACCAGTGGGGAAATGATCGGCGCAACGCGGCAAGCCATTCCTGAAGGCCCGCTTCACCCGTGTTGATCTCTTGCCCCTCACCGACCAGGCAGATCACCGCACACCAGTCAGGATGACGGTCCATCACAGACAGCAAAAACTCCGGCTCGGAGAGCGAGAAATCCGCTCTGCCGCGCTTTTCTCTCATGAACTTGCTGGTTTGTGCCTCGCTCCAGGCCCGCTGGGCCTCATCGAACACAACCACTTTCCCCACGGGCGGGAGGTCGCTGAGCAATGCCTCGTCGCGGAAGTGATGGATGTTCTGAATGAACGCGGCCGCCTTGCGCTTCTCCTCACCGCGGGAAGTTCGCTGACCGTTTGCGGTGGCCTGGGCATGGGCATCAATTGCCAATGCCTCGCGCAACACCTCCACGAGGGGTCCATTGCCCGAAAGGAACACTGCATGCTCGTCGTCATGCGCGCGCATTCTCGAATTGGCGATATTCAACCCTGCGAGCGTCTTTCCCGATCCAGGAACGCCGCTTACGATGCAGATGGCCTTTTCGCCCCTGGCCTTGGCGCCTTCGATTATGTCAGCAATGAAATCGGCAGTACGGCTCAGGTTTTCCGCACCGGCTTCAGATCGCGATATCTCTTTGACGTCATGACCTCTGTAAAGGGCTTGTGCTGCCTCGATAATCGTGGGTGTCGGTTTATAGCGGCCCGCCTCCCAGGCGATGGGATCTAGCGCCTCCCCGCTGCATTCCTCCCCGACCCGACGCACAAGTTCGCAGAGCGTTGCGCGATTGGCCTTCAGCGGCTTGCAAAGCCCGTCAGCATCCCAATCGATGCCGGTTGACGTGGCGGCCGGCGCGTCGGTTGCGACGAGAACGGGTATGATGCGTAATACGTGACTCGTTTCGTGGAAGTGCTTTAAGTCGAGGCCATAGCCATAGACTTGATCCAGCGCGTGACGGTCATACGTGGACCCGCCCACCTTATATTCCAGGACAAAGACCAGCCCGTGGTAGAGGATCACCACGTCGGCTCGACGTCCCATCCGCGGTATCATGAACTCGAAAAATATATGTGCGTCGTCCAGCTCGTTGGCGATGCCCTTTATGTGGTCGATCTCAGCAAGCCATGCGTCGCGTTGCATGGGATCCACGGCAAAGGGTAGTCGAGCGGTCAATGCCCCCAGGATCTGATCGCGCGGCGTGCTGGCTATGGCTGCGGCTCGTACGTCGAAATAGGACCGCTTATGCAAGTTTGAGTCGCTTGCTGTTGTTGATGGGATGGTTGAGGTTTGGGCTGTGTCCAACATGGTTGCATGCGTGTTAGCACGACATTGGCTGCAGCCAATCATTTGCTGATGGACATTGCTAGCACGTCAACTTGATCGTCGAATGAGGGGCAACCCCGTCACGGAACACCCCTCATTTGGCGGGTTATGAGCCTATGCCAATCCAGCTTTTGCCCTTCAGCTTTTCAACCAGTGCTAAGGGACGAAGGTGCGTGTAACGGAACAGCATTCGCGGATCACGATGCCCAGAAATTACTGCCACTTCGGGCAACGACAGGCCCATTTCAAAAAAGCGCGATACGGCCTCGTGGCGCAGATCGTGGAAATGCAAATTATCGAGGTCAGCACGTTTGACGGCCCGCACCCAAGCTAGCTTCAACGCGTTTGCGGAAATTGGAAAAACTGGACCGAACGATCTTGCGCGCCTCTGTAGGATCTCCAGTGCCGCGTCCGTGAGTGGTATAGTCCGGGGCTTGCCCGTCTTGGTCTGCGGAATGTGAATTATACGCTGCGTCAGATCGACATCGCGCCAGACCATGGCAAGAATTTCGCCTCGTCGCATCGCACTCTCGATGGCAAAATGCACGACGTCTCTCACCACCGGATTGCGACATTGCGAGATGGCGGCGTCCAGCCGCTCAATCTCTCCCGGGATTAGGCGGCGGTCGCGAGCGTTGTTTAAAGCCGGCTGTCGCACAGCCTTCACGGGATTGCTTGGTATGCGAAAGCCCCACTCTTTGCGCGCAACCTCTAGCGCGTGCGAGATAATTGCTAGTTCGCGTCGGACTGTGGCGGGCTTCACCGTCGTGAGCCGCCGATCGCGATACTGAGACAAGATTGTGCCGTCGAGCTTGCCTAGATCGCATTTGGCGATGGGATCGCACTGTAGTTGCTTCAGCCGTTGCGTTTCGGTGAAGGCGCTGCGCTTGGTCGGCGTCACATCAGTCAGATATCGACCAATGATATCACTAAGCGTTGTGGCGGCTAATAGGCGACGGGGAGTAGGCGGCTCAGCCCGTTCGATGCGCGCTTCTTCACTGACGGCCCAAGCCTTTGCATCGACTTGCGATTTAAACATTCTGCTTTGCGGTGGCTCGCCTTTCCGGCGTACCTGCACCAACCAACGATGACCGCGCTTTGTAATAGATGCCATTGAATTGCTCCGTGTGACTAAATTGTGACCGGAGCGATGACGAAGCTGTTGCTTGAAAGATTCCCTTGAAAATATCTTTGTTTTTCAAGGATTTAATGGTGCCGCTTACAGGACTCGAACCTGTGACCCCCGCATTACGAATGCGATGCTCTACCAACTGAGCTAAAGCGGCGCTCGGCCCGTATCGGGCGTCGGAGCGCGAGCGCTTACCAGCGCATCGCGCTTTGTACAAGCGGGCATAGGCAAAGAAAATCGGGGGCGCAACTTAACCCCGTATCAACCATGTCGTTGCACAATAATAGCCATTCGGCGGCTGCCGTGGGGGCTTGAATGGACAGTTTGCGCGGTTTGGGCGGGGAAGAGGCGATCGTCTATCATGACGAATCGGATCACTCCGGCGTGGAAACCCCGGTCGCGATCGGTAGCGACGAGCGCCGCATGCACGTGCGCGCCTATAACCACTGGGCCTCGCTGCTGGCGGGACGTGCCTATCCCTCGATCGAGGATCTCGAGCCCGATGCGGTCGAGGATTTCGGTCCCAACAGCGTTCTGCTCGACTTCACTGCGGGGGCCGAGAACCCCTCGATCGCCTGGCTCGGCGCGCTGCTGCGTCGCGAGTGCGCGCTCGACGAGGGTGTCGTTTCGGTCGCCGAGGTGCCCAGCCGCTCGCTGCTGTCGCGGCTCACCGACCATTATCTGCAGATCATCGCCAACCGTGCGCCGATTGGCTTCGAGGCCGAATTCGTCAGCCAGGCGGGCGTCAACACGCTCTATCGCGGCATCCTGATGCCCTATTCGTCGGACGGCGACACGATCGACTTCATCTATGGCGTGATCAACTGGAAGGAGCGGGCCGACCCGGCGCTCGAGGCCGGGCTGGCGCTCGAGGTCGAACAGGCGATGCTGAGCGCGCCCGGCACCGCGGCGCGCGCGTCTATATGGGATGAAGGCGCGCGGGAGATCGACGATGCGAGCGACGAGGACGATGTGCTCGACCTCGAAACCCCGCTGGTCGCCGAGGATGCGGGGCTCGCCGATCTGCTCGATGCCGCGCGTCAGGGTGCCGACGCCGTCCGCGTCGCCGACGGGCGGAGCCGCGCCGCGCTCTATCGGGCGCTGTCGCTGGCCTATGATTTCGCGCTCGTCGCCGCCGCGCGGCCCGAGGAATATGCCGAGCTGCTCGAGGATTCGGGGCTGAAGGCACAGGATCGCGCGCCGATGACGCCGATCGTGAAGCTCGTCTTCGGCGTCGATTACGACAAGACGCGGCTGACCGAATTCGCCGCGGCTCTCGCGCACGCCCAGCGTCAGGGGCTTGGCGTTGGAGAGTTGCGCGACTTCCTCGAACGCTTCGCGGGCGGGCTCAAGGGCGCGGTCAAGGCCGAGCGCGCGCAGCGCGCGCCTGCCCCGCGGCCGCCGCGCACCGATATTGCCGCCGACCAGCTCCGCCGCATGGCGCCACAGGCGATCATCGAGCTCGATTCGGGTGAGGGCGAGTTCGTCGTCCTCGTCGCGCGCCGCGTCAGCCAGCGCGGGCTTGCCGTGCTCGGCGCCGTACTGGACGATGCGCTGATCGAGCGGGCCATGCTGAAAGCGGCCAAATAACTGCCCAAACGGGTTGAGTTTGCCCGCGGGCAGGCGTAGTTCCGCCTTATAATAATATTGCGCGGCCCCGTTTCGAGGGCCCGCGGTTTGCAGGCGGAGATAGATGGCGGACTTGAGCGATTCGCAACCCGAGGCGCGTGCGAAGGCATTTTGCGCCCCGATTTCAGCGGCCCTGGTCGAAGGGGCGTTGCCCGGAGAGATTCACGACTTCGGCAAGAAGGCGCGAGAGGAGGCCGCCGCCTTCATTGCCGAGACCGCATTCATGCGGCGGCAGGACACCCCCGTCATCAATCTTGAATCGATCGGCACCGACGACGATAGCGGCCTGCGCCGCATGCGCCTCGCGGTGATCAACCGCGACAAGCCCTTCCTCGTCGATTCGGTCGCGGCCACCATTGCCGCGCACGGCCTCGCGATCGATCGGGTGCTCCATCCCGTCGTGCCCGTTGCACGCGACAAGGACGGCGCACTGCTGGCGATCGGCAAGACGGCGGGCGCCGATGCCGAGCCGGAATCGATGATCTATATGGAGATCGAGCGCGCCGACGCGAAGGATCGGCGTGCGCTGGTCACCGCGATCCGCAGCACGCTGGGCGATGTCCGCGCCGCGGTGCGCGACTGGCCAAAGATGCAGGCGGTGCTGCGCGCCGACGCCGAATCGCTCGGCGACAGCGAGGGCGGGGCGCTGCTCAACTGGTTCCTCGACGGCAATCTGACACAGCTTGGTCATGAGGTGCGGCTGCGCGACGGCACGACCGAGTCGGCATTGGGCATCGCGTCGACCGCGGGCGAGGATACGCCCACGCTCGCCGACTCCTCGCGCGAACTCGCTTTCAAATGGTTCGAGACCAAGGGCAATCAGGCTCCGCTGATGCTCAAGTCGAACCGCCTCGCGACCGTGCATCGCCGTGTCCCGATGGACCTGCTGATCGTGCCCGTCACGAAGGGCGGCAAGATCACGGCGCTTTCGATCCATAGCGGGCTGTGGACCAGCGCCGCGCTCGCCGCATCGCCCGGCAAGGTGCCCGTGCTGCGCGCCGGGCTCGCCCAGATACGGGAGAAATACGGCTTCAGCGCGAGCGGCCATGCGGGCAAGGCGCTCGCGCACGCACTGTCCGAGCTGCCGCACGACCTGCTGATCGGCTTCAAGCCCGACGCGCTCGAGGAAACCGCGCTCACCGCGATGTCGCTCGCCGATCGGCCGCGCCCCGCGATGATGCTACACCGGAGCCCGCTCGGCCGGCATCTGTTCGTGCTCGTCTGGCTCCCGCGCGACGAGGTCTCGACCGGCCGGCGCTCAGCGATCGGCGAGATGCTCAAGCGCGCGTCCAGGGGCGAGATCATCAACTGGGCGCTCGAACTCGACGACAGCGAGGTCGCGCTGCTGCGCTATACGCTCGACCTGCGCGACGGCGGG
The DNA here is from genome assembly GCF_058781925.1 of Sphingobium sp. FW306-1B-F04DB. Taxonomy (NCBI): domain Bacteria; kingdom Pseudomonadati; phylum Pseudomonadota; class Alphaproteobacteria; order Sphingomonadales; family Sphingobiaceae; genus Sphingobium; species Sphingobium sp. FW306-1B-F04DB. The sequence continues at coordinate 9,501 of NZ_JBYSXE010000060.1, forward strand.
CAGGTGCCCGACAGCGCCGCGCTCAACCACGAGCTCGTCCAGATGGTGCGCGGCTGGGTGCCCGGCGTCGAGGCCGCGCTCGCCGAGCTTGGCGAAGGGCAGCGCGCGCCGCGGCTTGCGATCCGCTACGCCAACTTCTTCCCGCAGGCCTATCGCGCGGCCTATGGCGCGGGCGAGGCGGCGTCCGACATTCTGCGGCTGCGCGACCTGTCGAGCGAAGGGCATCGCGGTGCGCGCCTGTTCCACCGCGAGTCCGACGGTGAGCACAAGCTGCGGCTCAAGGTCTATCATCTCGGCGGCGCGATCCCGCTGTCGGACATCGTGCCTTCGCTCGAGAATTTCGGCTTCCGCGTGCTCGAGGAACTGCCGACCGCGCTCGACGGCGGTTTCGGCTATGTCCATGACCTGCTGCTCGAGGCGGCGGGCGACACCACCGCGAACGACATGCTCGCGCGCGCCGAGGTGATCGAGGGCGCGATCGCGGCGGTGCTCGAGGGGCGTGCCGAGAACGACGCGTTCAACCAGCTGATCGGTTCGGTCGCGCTCGACCCGCCCGCGGTCGTGCTGTTCCGCGCCTGGTTCCGCTATCTCAGGCAGACGGGCATGTCCTACGGGCTCGACACCGTCGCGGGTGCGCTGCGCCGCGCGCCCGTGGTGGCAAAGCAGATCATCGCGCTCTTCCACGGGCTCCATGACCCTGCGCAGGCAAGCGAAGCCGCGGCCGGGCTCGCCAATGACGCCATCGACGCCGCGCTGGCCAAGGTCGCGGCGATCGACGACGATCGCATCCTGCGCCGTATCCGCGGGCTGGTGACCGCGACGCTCAGGACCAACTTCTTTGCACCCGCCGCCGAGGAAGCGCTCGCATTCAAGCTCGACAGCGGCGTCGTGCCCAACCTGCCCGCGCCGCGCCCCTGGCGCGAGATCTGGGTCTATAGCCCGCGCGTCGAGGGCATCCACCTGCGCGGGGGCCCGATCGCACGCGGCGGCCTGCGTTGGTCCGACCGGCGCGACGACTTCCGCACCGAGATCCTCGGGCTGATGAAGGCGCAGCTCGTCAAGAACGCGGTGATCGTGCCGAACGGCGCGAAGGGCGGCTTCTATCCCAAGCAGCTGCCGTCGCCGCTCACCCATCGCGACGCCTGGCTGGCCGAAGGTACCGAAAGCTATCGCATCTTCATCCGCTCGCTGCTGTCGGTCACCGACAACATCGTCGAGGACAAGGTGGTCCATCCCGAAAAGGTCGTCATCCGCGACGGCGAGGACCCCTATTTCGTGGTCGCCGCCGACAAGGGCACCGCGACCTTCTCCGACGTCGCCAATGCGATCGCGCTCGATCGCAATTTCTGGCTGGGCGATGCGTTCGCGAGCGGTGGCTCGCAGGGCTATGACCACAAGGGTATGGGCATCACCGCCAAGGGCGCCTGGGTCTCGGTCCAGCGCCATTTCGCGGAGATGGGGATCGACGTCCAGAAGGACGTCATCACCGTCGCGGGCTGCGGCGACATGTCGGGCGACGTGTTCGGCAACGGCATGCTGCTGTCGAAGACGCTCAAGGTCGTCGCGGCATTCGACCATCGCCACATCTTCCTCGATCCCGAGCCCGATCCCGCCAAGAGCTGGAAGGAGCGCGAGCGCCTCTTCAGGCTGCCGCGCTCGTCCTGGGCCGATTATGACGAAAAGCTGATCTCCAAGGGCGGCGGCGTGTTCCCGCGCACGCAAAAGGAAATCCCGATCTCGAGGCAGGTCGCAGCGATGCTCGGCATCGACGCAAAGACGCTCGACCCGTCGTCGCTGATCTCGGCGATCCTCAAGGCGCGCGTCGACCTGATGTGGTTCGGCGGCATCGGCACCTACATCAAGGCGCGCGACGAGAATAATGCCGAGGTCGGCGATCCCGCCAACGACGCGCACCGCGTCAATGGCGAGGAAGTGGGCGCGCGCGTGGTGGGCGAGGGCGCCAATCTCGGCGTGACGCAGGCGGGCCGCATCGCCTTTGCCGAGAAGGGCGGGCGTATCAACACCGACTTCATCGACAATTCGGCGGGCGTCGACTGCTCGGATAACGAGGTCAACATCAAGATCCCGCTCAACCGCGAGATGCGCGAGGGCCGTCTGAAGTTCGAGGACCGCAACACGCTGCTCGCGAGCATGACCGACGACGTCGCCGCGCTCGTGCTCGAGGACAATCGCCTCCAGACGCTCGCGCTTTCGCTCGCCGAACGCGGCGGTGCGGGTGCGCTGCCCGCGCAGGTCCGTGTCATCGAGATCATGGAGGCCTCGGGCCGCATCGACCGTGCGGTCGAAGGGCTCGAAAGCTCGGATGATCTGCTGCGCCGCGCGCAGGACCAGCAGGGGCTGACCCGCCCCGAGCTCGCGATCATCCTGTCGCACGGCAAGCTCGCGCTGCAGGATGCGATCGAGCATGCGCCGATCACCGCGGACCCCGCGCTGACGCCGCTGCTTCACGCCTATTTCCCCAAGGCGATGCAGAAGCGCTTCACCGCCGCGATCGACGCGCACCGGCTGCGGCCGCAGATCATCGCGACCAAGATGGCCAACCGCGTCGTCAACCGTCTCGGCCTCGTCGCGCCCTTCGAGCTCGCAGAGGAAGAGGGGGTCGCGTTCGCGGAGGTCGCGTCGGCCTATTTCGCGGCGGACATGATCTTCGGGCTCGAGGACATGATGGAGACGATCGAACAGGCCGCGCTCGGCGAGGACGGTCGCCTGGCGCTGTTCGATCTCGCCGCCGCCGCGGCGCGGCTCCATGTCGCCGATCTGCTGCGCGTCATGGACGCGGGGACGCGCCCGGGCGATGTCGCGGCACGGCTCCGTCCGGGGATCAAGCGGCTCGATCAGGCGCGCGAGAAACTGCTCAAGACCGAGGCACGGACGCAGGCGAGCACGCTGCGTGCGCTCGTCGAAAGCCACGGTGCGCCCGCTGCGCTTGCCGATCGCATCGTCCGGCTCGACGAGCTCGACGGCGCGGTGGGCATCGCGGATCTGTGCGAGACGCGCGGCTTCGACGCGATCATCGCGACCCAGGCCTATGTCCGGCTCGGCGAGGCGCTCGGCGTGGACTGGGCCAAGTCCACCGCGCTGCGTTGTGTCGCTGGCGACCAGTGGGAGCGGCTCCTGATCGCAGGTCTCAGCAGCGATTTCGAGCAGCTGCGCTTCGACTTCCTCGGCCGGATCGAGGGCAATGACCCACTGGGGGCGGTGGAGGCATGGCTCGCTGCCAATGCCCCGCGCGTTGCGCAGTTCCGGGGACTCGTCGATCGCGCTCGCACCAGCGCGGTGCCGACGCCCGCGATGCTCGCACAGATCGGCGGACAGGCGCGGACGCTGCTGTCGCGCTGACACGATCGGTACCCCGTCGCGCTGTCCAGTTTTGAGCGACAGCGCGACGGGGCTACCGGGTCTCAGCTTGTCAGGCGGTCTCGGTGGTCGTGCGCATGCGGGCGGCCTGACGCGCCGCCAGGTCCGAGCACCAGCTGCGGGCGCGCCACCACATGATGACACCCGTGATCGCGAGCGCCGCGGGGAGCAGGCCGCCGAGGAAGATGATAACCTGCCACACGATGCCCATGTCGGTGCCGTCGTGGATCTTGCGCATCGTCCGCGCGATACCGCCATCACCCTGAGGCTTCCGGCTCGCCTTGGCCGCGCCCGTTGCGTCGTCGACCTTGATCTCCAGCGGGGACTTTCCGTCACGCGCCAGCGCGACTGTCCATTCCGCCTTGAGGTCGGTCGGCCAGTTGAGCGAGACGAGCGTACCTGCGCCGGCCGTGCGCGCCGCCGCAAGCGCCGCGTCGGGCCCTTGTACCGGGATCTCGATCGGGCGCGCGCGCATCCGTGCCTGTGGTGGGGGCCCTGACTGCTCGGTCTTGGCGCCGCTCAGCTTGGCGAAAAAGGGCGGGAAGGAAATCCAGACGCCCGTCAGCGACAGCACGAACAGTGGCAGCGCGATCCAGAAGCCCATCTGGTGGTGAAGGTTGGTGTCGAAATTATTGTGGCGGCGCCACCGCAGCCCGCGCACCGAGCGACCGACGGTGGGCCACCACAGCCACAGCCCGCTGATCGAGGAGAGGAGCATCGCGACGCCGATCCAGCCGACGATCTGGCGTCCCATGCCCGGGATCATCAAGCTGCCGTGGAGGACATGGAGCACGCGCACCAGCCCCTGGCTGCTGTCCGCCTTGTCGAGCACGCGCGCGGTCGGCGGATCGAGCCAGACCATGGTTCGAACCGGGCGGCCCCCGGCACCCGACTTCGGCGGCTGCGCGGCGGTGACGACTACCGGCCCTTCGCCCTCGGGCATGCGGATGCCGCTGATCCGTTCGCCCGACGCCAGCGCCGCGTGCGCCGCGGCGGCATAGGCGGAAGGCTGCAGCACCGTCGCGCCGCTGACATCATAGCGCGCGGGATTGACCGCTTCGTCAAGCGCATCATGCCAGACCAGCGCGGCACCCGTCACCGAGATCGGCAGGATCGCGATCGCGAGCAGCAGCCCGATCCATTTGTGGACCTGAAACCAGAGTTTGCGCAGCGTTATTCGGCCCGGCATTGCCATATGCGTCTCCCCTTTTGGCAGAGAAGCGCCGATGACATGACAGCTATTGCAAGTCAATCGCAATTGCTGTCAGGCGTCGGTCCACCGCCGCAGCAGGTTGTGATAGACGCCGGTGAGCTGGATGATCGCCGCGTCGTCCTGGCCGCGATCGATCGCGATGGTCTGAAGCGCGGTGTCGAGCTCGAACAGCGTGCGGCGCGCCTCGCCGTCGCGCACCATCGACTGGATCCAGAAGAAGCTCGCGATGCGTCGCCCGCGCGTCACCGACTCTACCTTGTGCAGGCTCGACGCGGGATAGAGGATCATGTGCCCCGCGGGCAGCTTCACCGCCTGCGCGCCGAACTGATCCTCGACGACGAGCTCCCCGCCGTCATAGGCATCGGGATCTTCCAGGAAGAGCGTCGCCGACAAATCGCTGCGGATGCGGAAATCGCTGCCGCGCTGGATGCGCACCGCATTGTCGACATGCACGCCGAACGCCTGCCCGCCCGCATAGGAATTGAACAGTGGCGGAAAGATCTTGAGCGGTAGCGCGGCCGCGATGAACAGCGGCGTCCGTCCCAGTGCCTCGAGAACGATCGCGCCCGCCTCGCGTGCCGCAGCGCTGTCCTCGGGCAGCTGCAGGTTGCGCTTGGCGAGCGCCGACTGATGTCCCGAGGTGGCATTGCCGTCGATCCAGTCCGCGGCATCGATCAGCGCGCGGACCTTCGCGAGCCGCTCGGCGTCGAGCACGTCGGGGATCTGGATCATCATGGCGTTCGGTCCGTGTTAACAAAGATCCTCCCCAAGCTCGGCTTGGGGAGGGGGACCGGACGAAGTCCGGTGGAGGGGCAAGGCGCTGATCCAAACCCCTCCACCATGCTTCGCATGGTCCCCCTCCCCGAGCAAGCTCGGGGAGGATTTGGTAGTAAATGGCCGACGGGGAGGGGCGCGCGCCGGCCATCCCCCTAAGGATCAGAAGCTGTAGAACAGGCTCAGCACCGCCGACCGGTCCTCACCGGGCGCCGCCCAGCCTCCGGTGATCACGCCGTTGTTGGGCGTGGCGCCGGTCAGCGCGGTACCGATATTGTTGCGGATGCCGGTGAAGTACCGCTCATTGGTGAAGTTGGTGACATTCAGCTGCGCGGTCAGTCCGTTGGTGAAGGCATAGGACAGGAAGGCGCGGTGGGTCAGATAGTCGTCCGAGCGGAACTGATGCTGGTTGAGCAGCGTGCTCTGGTTGAGCGCGAAGCTGCCCTGATAGGTCAGGCCGTAACCGATCTCGAGCCCGAAGGGCAGCTTGTAGGTCGTGAACAGGCTGCCCGAATGCTTGGGCGTCTGGATCAGCTGGTCGCCGCGCTGCGGGTCGGCAATGACGATCAACCCTGGCGCGGCGCCGGTCGGAAAACTGGCAGGATTGCTGTTGAGGCACGGCACGCTTGGCGCGGCGAGGCATGCGTCCGAAACGCTCTGCAACACCTTGCTGTCGAGATAGGTGTAGTTGGCGAAGATCGTCCATTCGGGCGTGATATTGCCCGCGGCCCCAAGCGCCAGGCCGTTCACCCGCGAGCGGCCGTCGAGCACCTGGAGGCCCGCAGGTTGCAACGGGTCGTTGGAGGGCACGCGGAAATTGCTGCGCTCGTTGCGGAACAGCGCGGCGGTCAGCTGGAGCTTGCGGTCGATCACATCGGCCTTCACGCCGATCTCGTAGTTGCGCGCCTTTTCGGGGGCGACGGCGCACGGATCGGCGCCGTTAGGCAGGGTCGGCACGCCGCAGCCCGCGCGGACCGTGGCTGAAGATGGCGTCTTGGCATTGGCATAGGCCGCATAGAGACTGATATTCTCGACGGGCTTGAACACCGCGCCGAAGCGGTAGGAGAACAGGTCCTCGTCGCTCACCTGGTTCGGGCCGCGCGTATAGACGCTGCCCGTCGCGGGCGTGGTCACCGTGTCGATGCGGAAGATGTTGCGCGCATTTTCATAGCGCAGTGCCGCGTTCAATTCGAACATCTCGTTGATCTCGAGCGTGTCGAAGGCATAGATCGCCCGGTTGCGCGTGTCGCCGTACGAATTGCCAGTCCGGATGTAGTTCACCGGTCCTGTCCAGACCGTGTCGGGGTTGGACAGGCTGATCGGCGGCAGCACCGGATTGGGCAGCGCCCCGCCGGGATTGCGCAGCAGCTGCGCATTTTCGATCTCGTAATCCTCCTGCGTATAGGACGCGCCGATCACCAGCGTGTTGCGCACGCCACCTTTATCGCCCGAGACGATGCGCAGGTCGGTCTGGTTGTGGAGCAGCTGGTTAAGCTGGTCGCGCACCAGGCCGCGCGGACCCGAAGGCTGGTAGAAGCCCGGTGCGAGACCCGCCGGGCAGGCGAGGCCCGTCATTGCCGATCCGCTCGCGCCCACCGGCTGCAACCCCGTGGTCGACAGGCAGAAGGTGCCCTGCGGCGCGCTCGTCTGGCTGTACTGGCCGACGCGCTGCCAGCGCGTCAGGTTGCGCACCGAGACGGCGTCGCTGAACTCGTGACGGAAGGTTGCGGTCAGGCGGTCGACCGTGATCTCCTGCTCGTCGAGATTGACGATGCCGAAATAGTCGCTGTCGTTGACCTCCTCGAGCGGGCCGTCATTCACCAGGCTCTTGAAATAGGGAACGCCATAGACCGGCGTATTGTCGTCGCGCTGGTGGACATAGGCGAGCGTCAGGCTGGTCGGTCCATCTATCCCGATCGTGATCGACGGCGCGACACCCCAGCGCTTCAACTCCTCGACGTCGCGGCCGGGAACGTCGTTGCGGTGCACCATCGCGTTCAGCCGCACCGCGATCAGGTCGTTGACGCGCAGATTGCTGTCCACCGTCGCGCGGTAATAATTGTCGGTGCCGATCGCCGCCTGCAGGATCGTCAGGTCTTCGGGCTGGGGCACCTTGGTGACGAGGTTGATCGTGCCGCCGACCGAGCCCGATCCGTTGAAGGCCGAATTGGCGCCGTTATAGACCTCGATCTGCTGCAGGTTGAACGGATCGGTGCGGCTGTACTGCGCGCTGTCGCGCACGCCGTCCTGCGTCAGGTCGTTGTTCGCGGAATAACCGCGCAGGTTGATGCTGTCGCCATAACCGCCGCCGCCTTCCCCCGCGCCAAAGGTGATGCCGGGGATCGTGGTCAGCGCATCGCGCAAGGTCAGCAGGTTCTGCTTCCTCAGCGTCTGGTCCGAAATCACCGTGATCGTCTGCGGGGTGTCGAGCAGCGGCGCGGTCGCCTTGGGCGATTCCACCTCCGCGCCCGGCTCGCCCGTCACGATGATCATGCGCTGTTCATTGGGATCGGCGGGCGCATCCGCAGGGGCGTCTGCGGCCAGCGCGGGGGCGGTGGAAAGGAAGCCGACGCAGCTCAGCGCAAGAAAGGTGGCGCGGGACGACGATTCGATGGACACGGCAGGAAACCCCTTTTTGTTATGGGGTCGCTGCTATTGAGAACAACTCGCAATGTCAACGCTATTGCGAGGCGTTCTTAACATTGTCGCAAATTATCCCAGCGCCTCGACCATCTCCGCGAGTTCCAGCCAGCGTTCCTCGGCGGCGTCGCGTTCGGCGCGCGCGGTCTCGATAGACCTGGTCAGTTGCTCGAAACGGCCCGGATTGTTCGTATACAAGTCGGGATCGGTGAGCGCTGCTTCGTCGCGCGCGATCGCTGCCTCGATCTCCTCGATGCGATGGGGCAACAGGTCGAAATCGCGTTGGTCTTTGTACGACAGCTTGGTCCGCTGCTGGGGCTTGGGCGATTCGTTGGCGGTCGCCGATTTGTTCGCGGTTTTCCTGGCCTCCGGGCGCGCGACTCGCTTGCGTTCCCAGTCGGCATAGCCGCCCGCCACCACATCGACCTTGCCCGATCCATCGAGTCCCAAGGTCACCGTCACCGTGCGGTCGAGAAAGTCGCGATCGTGGCTGACGATCAGCACGGTGCCGTCATAGTCGGCGATCACCTCCTGCAGCAGATCGAGCGTCTCGAGGTCGAGGTCGTTGGTCGGCTCGTCGAGCACCAGCAGGTTGGATCGCCGCGCGAATTCGCGCGCGAGCAGCAGCCGCGAGCGCTCGCCGCCCGAAAGCGTAGCAATCTTCGCATCGCTCAGCGAGGGTTCGAACAGGAACTCCTTGAGATAGCCCTGGATGTGCTTCTTGACCCCGCGCACCTCGATCCAGTCGCCGCCCTCGGCGAGCACGTCCCGCACCCGCTTTTCGGGCGCCATCAAGCTGCGCTGCTGGTCGATGATCACGCCGTCGAGCGTCTTGGCGAGCGTCACCTTGCCCTCGTCAGGCGCGATCTCGCCCGTCAGCAGCTTGAGCAGCGTGGTTTTTCCCGCGCCGTTCGACCCGACGATGCCGATCCGGTCGCCACGCTGCACCTTGAAGCTGAAATCCCTGATCACCGCGCGCTCGCCGAAACGCTTGGAGACATTCTCGGCGGTGATCACGCTCTTGGTGCGCACATCATCGCTTTCGATCGCGAGCTTGGCAGCCCCTTGTGGCCCGATCATCGCGGCGCGCTGGGCGCGCATCTTGTGCAGCGCCTCGAGCCGGCCCTGGTTGCGCTTGCGCCGCGCCGTCACGCCGCGCGCGAGCCAGTGGAGCTCGAGCTTCAGCTTGGCGTCGAGTTTCTCGGCCGCACGTTCCTCCTCGGCATAGACTTTCTCGGTCCACGCATCGAAGCCGCCAAAGCCGATCTCGCTGCGGCGGATATTGCCGCGATCGAGCCACAAGGTCTGCCGCGTCAACCGCGTCAGGAAGGTGCGGTCGTGGCTGATCGCGATGAACGCACCGCTATAGCGCCCCAGCCAGTTCTCGAGCCAGTCGATCGCCGCGAGGTCGAGATGGTTGGTGGGCTCGTCGAGCAGCAGCACGTCGGGCTTCATCGCCAGCGCGCGCGCGATCGCGGCGCGGCGGCGCTCGCCCCCCGAGGCGGTCGCCGCCTCGCGCGACAGGTCGATGCCGATCTGGTGCGCGATGGCCTCCACCTCGTGGCGTTCGGGCGCGTTGGCGCCCGAAGTCGCAAAATCGAGAAGCGTGGCATGCCCGGCCATTACGGGCTCCTGTTCGAGCAGCACGACATTGGTGCCCGGCACGATCGTGCGGCGGCCCTCGTCGCAGTCGATCGCGCCCGCGATCAGCTTGAGCAGCGTCGTCTTGCCCGCGCCGTTGCGCCCGATCAGCGCGAGCCGGTCGCGTTCGCCGATGAACAGGTCGAGCCCGCGGAACAGCCAGCCGCTCCCCTGGATGAGGCCGAGATTTTCATAGGCGAGGACGGGCGCGGACATGATGATTTCTCTGAATGCTGTGGATGACGGCCGGATGAAGCGGCTATTCATGGCCTATTCAACGCTTTCACCCTATGCCACAAGCCCATGACGACGATGAAACGCCTCTTTTCCCCGCTTGCCGCGGCCCTTGGCTCAATTCTGCTGATGGGCGGCGCGCCCGCCGATGCGCGCCGCGCCGATCAGGACATGGCCTATGAGGCGCGCCAGAAGGGGCAGGTGATGTCGCTGCGCCAGATCGAGGCACGGGTGCTTCCCTCAGCCCGCGGTGCGGAGTATCTGGGTCCCGAGTTCGATCGCGCGCGTTCGGTCTATCGTCTGAAGTTCCGGCGCGATGTCCAGGTCTTCTGGGTCGACGTCGACGCGCGTAATGGTCAGGTCATCGGCCGTTCGGGCCGCTGAGGCATCCAGCCCGCAGCAATGCGCAATACGGGCCGCCTCGCCGGCCCCGGAACAATGAAGGGGAATGCATGCGCGTTTTGATCGTTGAGGACGAACCGAGCCTCGGCCAGCAGCTCCGCCAGACGCTCGAAGGCGTTGGCTATGCCGTCGACCTCGCCACCGATGGCGAGGATGGCCATTTCCTCGGCTCGACCGAAAATTACGACGCGGTCGTCCTCGACCTCGGCCTGCCCGAGATCGACGGCCTCACCGTGCTCGACCGTTGGCGCAAGGAGGGCAAGGTAATGCCCGTACTCGTGCTCACCGCGCGCGACAGCTGGTCGGACAAGGTCGCCGGGCTCGATGCGGGCGCCGACGACTATCTCGCCAAGCCCTTTCAGTCCGAGGAACTGATCGCGCGGCTGCGCGCGCTGATCCGCCGCGCCTCGGGCAATGCCTCGTCCGAACTCATCGCGGGCGATGTCCGGCTCGATACGCGCTCGGGCAAGGTCACGCTCGCGGGCACGCCCGTCAAGCTGACCGCGCAGGAATACAAGCTGCTGAGCTATCTGCTCCATCACAAGGGCAAGGTGGTGAGCCGCACCGAGTTGATCGAGCATATCTACGATCAGGATTTCGACCGCGATTCGAACACGATCGAGGTGTTCGTCACGCGCATCCGCAAGAAGCTCGGCCCCGATGTGATCACCACGATCCGCGGACTCGGCTACAGCCTCGACGAACCGGCCTGATCGTCGCGCCGCGCGGCGTGATTTCCCGGCACGATGACCGAGGCCCTCCCGATCCCCGAGACGCACCCGCGCAGGCACCGCAGCACCGGGTCGCTCACGCGCCGCATGATCACGATCGCGGCACTGTGGATCCTGCTGCTGCTCGTCGGCGGCGGCCTCGCGCTCGATCGCGTGCTGACCAGCGCGATCACGCGCAACTTCGACGCGCAGCTCGAATATGTGCTGCGTTCTATGATCGCCTCGGCCGAAATTGGGCCCGAGGGAGAGGTGCGCTTCAGCCGCGCGCTCGCCGATCAGCGCTTTCTCGAGCCCAATTCGGGGCTCTACTGGCAGGTGACGGGGCCGGGCTACGAACCCTTCCCCTCGCGCTCGCTCTGGGACCGGCGGTTGCAGACGGGCGCACGGCATACCGACACCAACATCCATGCCTATGACAGCCGCCAATTTCCCGACGAGGGGCTGCGCGTGCTCGAACGCGATATCCGCCTGCCCGATTCGTCCGTGCTGTGGCGCTTCCAGGTCGCCGAGAGCCGCGTCGGGCTTGACGAGCAGATCGCCGTGCTTCGCCGCACGCTGGTGCGCAGCTTCGCGCTGCTCGGGCTCGGGCTGATCGTCCTCGCCGCGCTCCAGACCCTCTATGGGCTCTGGCCGCTCAACCGTATCCGCGAGGCGATCGGCGAGATGCGCGCGGGGCGCGCCAATCGCGTCGAGGCCGCGATGCCCAACGAGGTGCAGCCGATGGTCGAGGAGCTGAACGGCCTGCTCGAGCACAACGAGAAACAGGCCGAAGAGGCGCGGCGCCATGCGGGCAACCTCGCGCACGCGCTCAAGACCCCGCTCACCGTCATCATGAACGCCGCGACCGCGCAGGCGCCCGATCTCGCCGACACCGTGATCCGCGAGGCGGCGACGATGCGCCGGCAGGTCGACCACCATCTCGCGCGCGCGCGCGCGGTCGGCCGTCGCGGCCATGCACATAGCCGCGCCGAGGTTTGGCCGAGCCTCGAATCGGTCGAGCGCGCGGTCGGTCGGCTCTATCCGCATGTCCGTTTCGACATGGACGGGCCGCGCGACCTGGCGGTCCATGTCGAGCATCAGGATCTTGACGAGATGCTCGGCAACCTGATTGAAAATGCGGCCAAATATGGCGGAGGCAGCGTGTTCGTGACGATCGCGCGCGCCGACGCTTTCGTCGAGATGCTCGTAGAGGATGACGGGCCCGGCATTCCCGCGGAGGAACGTCAGCGGATCTTCGATCGCGGGGTACGGCTCGACACCGGCAAGCCCGGCACCGGGCTCGGGCTCGCCATCGTGCGCGACGTCGCCGAAATCTACGGCGGCAGTGTCGTGCTCGAGGAGAGCGAGGATCTGGGCGGCCTGCTCGCACGGCTCCGCCTGCCAGTCGCGGTATGACCGCGGCGATCCGGCGGTTCGCGCACGAAGATGTGCGCGCCGCGCATGCGCTCCAGTGTCGCGTCTATCCCGACGCCCTGCATGATTCTCCCGCGGCCTTCGAAAGCCGCCTCGTCTTTGCCGACGGACTCAGCCTCGTCGCCGGGATCGAAGGCGCACTCGCCGGCTATATCCTTGCGCATCCCTGGCATCCGGGATCGCCGCCGCCCGTCGATACGGTGCTGGCCGCGCCCGGCCCGCCGCATCTCGTTCACTATATCCATGATCTGACGGTGGCGCCCGAGGCGCGCGGCACCGGGCTGTCGGCGCGGCTCGTCGCGGCGAGCACCGCGCGCGCGGTCGAACTCGGCCTGGCGCGTTCGGAACTCGTCGCGGTCGGCGGTGCTTCGGTCTTCTGGGGACGACTCGGCTTTGCGCCCGCGACGCCTGATCCGGTACTGCGCAAAAAGCTGCGTGGCTACGGCGCCGATGCGGTATTCATGGCGCGCTGACCCGCAGGCTTCAGCTGCGCAGCCGCTCGTGGTGGCGGATCACCTCGTCGATGATGAAGCGCAGGAACTTCTCGGAAAATTCGGGGTCGAGATTGGCGTCCTGCGCGAGCTTGCGCAGCCGGGCGATCTGGCGCTCCTCGCGGCCGGGATCGGCGGGAGGCAGCCCGTTCTCGGCCTTGTAGCGGCCCACCGCCTGCGTCACCTTGAAGCGTTCGGCGAGCATGAAGACGAGCGCCGCATCGATATTGTCGATGCTCTCGCGGTAACGCTTCAGCCGGTCGTCGCTCATCCCTGTCTCCCTGCGGTGCGCGCTTTTCGCGGCATGTGCGGGGGAAAGCAAGGCCATATCGCTTGCATAACGCGGTGCTTGGGGCCAGAGCCGCAATGTCATGACCGCAACGATTCACCGCCTGAACCCGTCGGGCCGCGCGCCCTCGCTCGAACCGATGATGGCGCTCGTCGCCAACGACATGAACCAGGTCAACAGCGTGATCCTCGCGCGGATGCAGTCGGACATCCCGCTGATCCCCGAGCTTGCCGGCCATCTGATCGCGGGCGGCGGCAAGCGGATGCGGCCGATGCTGATGCTCGCCTGCGCGCGGATGCTCGACTATACGGGCACGCGTCAGCACAAGCTCGCCGCCTCGGTCGAATTCATCCACACCGCGACGCTGCTCCACGACGATGTCGTCGACAAGTCCGATCTGCGCCGCGGCCGCCGCACCGCAAACCTGATCTGGGGCAATCCCGCAAGCGTGCTCGTCGGCGATTTCCTGTTCAGCCGCTCGTTCGAGCTGATGGTCGAGGACGGCAGCCTCAAGGCGCTGCGTATCCTGTCCAACGCGTCAGCCGTGATCGCCGAGGGCGAGGTCAACCAGCTCACCGCGCAGCGTCAGGTCGAGACGACCGAGGACCGCTATCTCGAGATCATCGGCGCCAAGACCGCCGCGCTCTTCGCCGCCGCCTGCCGCATCGCCGCGGTGGTCGCCGAGCGTCCTGAGGCCGAGGAACTGGCACTCGACGCCTATGGCCGAAATCTCGGCATCGCCTTCCAGCTCGTCGACGATGCGATCGACTATGCCTCCGACGCCGAGACGATGGGCAAGGGCGTGGGCGACGATTTCCGCGACGGCAAGGTGACGTTGCCCGTCATTCTCGCCTATGCGCGCGGCAGCGCCGAGGACCGCACCTTCTGGCGCGATGCGATGCACGGCCACCGCGTCAGCGACGCCGATCTCGCGCATGCCAAGGCGCTGCTCGATCAGACCAATGCGATCGCCGACACGCTCGAGCGCGCGCGCCATTACGGCCAGCGCGCGATCGACGCGCTCGGCAATTTCGGCAGCAGCCAGGCCAAGTCGGCGCTCGTCGAAGCCGTCGAATTCGCGATCGCGCGGGCATATTGATGTTTAGCCCCTCCCCTTCAGGGGAGGATGAGCAGGTGCGGATGCCCCCCGGGCATCCGCAGCCATGCCGGGGGCATGGCGGGCCTGCTCATGGGTGGGG
>NZ_JBYSXE010000061.1:0-23433 GCF_058781925.1 Sphingobium sp. FW306-1B-F04DB
ACAGGCCGAAGACAAGACTGCATCCGACCAACGCCAACACTCAAATCAAGCCTTGCAACGCGGGAGCCATCCAGACAGGACGTTTCGCGCACAAACGAAAACGGGCAGCCAATGGCTGCCCGCTTCGTGTTTCGCGATGCCTCGCTCGATCAGTTGAGGCGCGACCCCAGACCCGCGATGGTCTGATCGACCAGCGCCTTGTCCTGCGCCGCCCCGTGCCCGTCCGCGATCAGCGTCGCAGCGGCGTTGGCGGCCGCCTCGGCAGCCTTGGCGCGGACCTCGGCGATCGCGGCGCGTTCGGCGGCCTCGATCTTGCCCTCGGCCATCTTGGCGCGACGCGCAGTCAGGTCCTTGGCCTGCGCCTTGGCGTCGGCCAGGATCTGCTTCGCCTCGGCCTCGGCATGCTCGCGCATCGTGACGGCTTCGGCCTCGGCGGATTTCACCTTGGCCTCGTACTCGGCGCGCAGCGCCTCCGCCTCGGCACGGAGCTTCTTGGCTTCGTCCAGATTCTGCCGAATTTCGCCGATCTTCTTGTCGAGCGCCGCACCGATGATGGCAGGCACCTTCTTCCAGATCAGGATGCCGAGGAAGACCGCCATCGCGAGCGAGACCCAGGCGGTGGCGTCCATGCCGACGGCCTTGGGAGCGGCATGCGCGGCCGCGCCGCCATGCGCCTCGGTGGTCGCGCTGTGCTCGAGGCTTTCGCCCTGACCATGCTCGGCCGCGGTGAGGTTGGCGGCCACTTCGGCCGATCCGTTTGCTGCTGCCGTCTCAGACATTTGCGAGCGCCGCCTTCACTGCATTGGCCGCCTGGGCCGGGGTTACCTTGGCGCCGGAAAGCTTGGCGACCATCTCCTGCGCAGCTTCCGAAGCAACGGCTTCGACATCCGCCATCGCCTTGACGGTCGCCGCCTTGATGCGCGCCTCGGCGGCGGCGATCTGCTCGGCGGTCTCGGCATCGGCCTTGGCGAGTGTCTTTTCGGACTCCGCGGTGGCTTTGGCCTTTGCGCCCTGGGTGATCTTGAGCGCCTCGGCGCGGTTCGCCTCTGCCTTCGCCCGATAGGCTTCCTCACGCGCATCGGCTTCCGCACGGGCACATTCGGCGGCGGCGAGGTCGTCGGCAATCTGCTTGTCGCGCAGGTCCACCGTCCCCTGGATCTTCGGCACCATGCCGAGGCCGATCACGAAGAAGACGAGGCCGAACGTCAGCAGCAGCCAGAAGATCTGCGACGCATAGGTTGCGGCTATCTGGGCAATCTGGGGCATTTCACCTGTATCCGTATCCTGCCGCCCGGGAACGCGCCCCGGGCGGAGGTTTCAATACGTTGTTACGCGACGAAGATCAGGATCATCGCGACGACGAACGCGAGCAGACCGAGAAGCTCGGCGGCCGCGAAGCCGATGAAGAGGCGGCCCTGCTGGCCGTCGGCCGCCGCGGGGTTGCGCAGCGCGCTCTCGAGGAACGAGCCGAAGACGTTGCCCACGCCGATGGCGGCCATGCCGGCGCCGATGGCTGCGAGACCTGCACCGATCAGCTTTGCTGCTTCTGCGTCCATTTGAATAACTCCTTTTCTTAAATCCGAAGAACTAGTGGTTGAAAACTCAGTGAAGATGCTCGGCGTCGTTGATGTAGAGCGACGTCAGCAGCGCGAACACATAGGCCTGGATGCCAGCGACCAGCAGCTCGAGTGCGCTGATGCCGATCATCAGCACGAAGCTCGGGATACCGACCATCGCGCCGAAGCCGAGGCCCGCATTGGTGCTGTTGATGACGAAGCCCGCGAGCACCTTCAGCAGCACGTGGCCGGCGGTCATCGCGACGAAGAGTCGCAGACCGAGGCTGAAGGGACGCACCATGAACGAGACGAACTCGATCGGTGCGATGATCGGGATCATCGGCAGCGGCGTGCCGTGCGGCACGAACAGCGAGAAGAAGTGAAGGCCATGCTTCCAGAAACCGACGATGAGCACGATCGAGAAGGACATGATCGCGAGCACGCCGGTGACGGTCAGGTGGCTGGTGAAGGTGAAGGGGTGTGCGCCAAACAGGCCGATGGGCAGCAGCCCGAGGATGTTGGCGAAGAGGATGAACATGAACAACGAGAAGACATAGGGCATGTATTTGCGCCCTGCTTCCCCGACATTCTGGACGAGCAGGTTCGAGATGAAGCTCGTCATCAACTCCACAGCGGCCTGCCAGCGGCCGGGGACGAGCTGACGCTTCATGCCACCAAGCATGAACACCCAGAGCACAACCGCGGTGATCGCCATCCAAAGCGAGGAATTGGTGAACGCGATGTTGTAACCGGCAATGCTCAGATGATCGGTGCCGAACAACGGCTCGATCGTGAACTGATGCATCGGGTCGATTTTACCAGACTCGGCTGCCACCAATAAAACCCCAAATCCTGCAACCAAAGCGCCCGAAAATCACTTCGAGCGCTGGTTTGAAATCCTGATGATATTCCTGAAGGCGACGATGATCCCGAGGAACAGCATCACCAGCAGGGCCCAGGGCGACGTGCCCGCCAGGCGATCGATCACCCAGCCGACCAGCGCGCCACCGGCCATTCCCCCGACCAGTTCGGCGAGCACCCGGTTGCCCAGACGATAATTCTCGTCATGGCCGTCCTGCGGCGTCCCCTTTCTGACCTTCTCTTTGTGATGCGCTTGCTTCAACCGCTGCTGGAGCGACGAGAGCCGAGCATCCTCTTCGAGGGGGTCCTGCCCGGGTTCGCTTTCTGCCATGCTGTCCCTTTCTTCGTGCCGAAGACAGGGCGCAGCATAACCGACGAGCGAGCCCGCCAAGGCGCGGCCCGTTTAGGAAGCGATGTCGCTTAAGTCAACCGCAGTGGTGCAGTGCGAAAATCCCCATGGATTCCCGCGATTTTCGGCGATTGCTGCGCGCTACCGCTTCCGAGGCGCACCAACGGGAAGCGGATTCGCCCATATGCGCGCTTTGGCGCAAGCACGGCGCTATGCTAGCCAGCGGAACCACCCCGTCTGAAACAGGGGAGCTACCGCCATGAAGATGGTCGATTCGCCTTACAAGGGCGTGACGGGTGACAGTAGCGAAGCGTATCGGCGGACACGTCGCGAGGTGATCGGCTGGACGGCAGGCGGGATCGCGCTGATCGGCAGCGGGGTCATTGGCCGCGCCGCAGCGGCGATACCGACCGACACGATGACGATCGGCCCCTTCTATCCCGTTCTGAAGCCGCTCGATCAGGATGGCGACCTGACCGTCGTCAACGGTGTCGCCACGCATGCCAAGGGCACGATCGTCGATCTTTCGGGCCGCGTGCTCAAGGCCGACGGAACGCCTGCTGCCGGCGCACGCGTCGAGATATGGCAGGCCAACGCCGCGGGGCGCTACGCGCACCCCGCCGACGCCTCGGGCGCGCCGCCCGATCCGGGGTTCCAGGGATTCGGCGTGCAGTTGACCGACACCGAGGGCCGCTATCACTTCAGAACGATCAAGCCCGGCGCCTATCGGATTCCCGACGGACGCGTCCGGACCCCGCATATCCATTTCGACGTACAGGGCCGCTCGAGCCGAATCGTCTCGCAGATGTTCATTCCCGACGAACCGCTCAACACGTCGGACTTTCTGCTGAAGGTCGCCGATGCGCCCGAAACGCTGATGGCGCGCAAACTGGCGCCACCGGCCGCGGCGCCCCATGTGCTCATGCTTGAATGGGACATCGTGCTGGTCAGCGGCTAACGTCGCCCCAGCCTTCGCGGGGGCGACGGTCAAGTGTGTCAACTCAAGCGAAACAGACCCTAGCCTACGCTGGGGCAGTAGTCCGGCTTGGGAACCGGCGCGCTGCCCTCGCGGACGCGCCAGACGCCGTCGGTGCCGCGATACGCGCGGCCCGGGCCGACCTTGCTGGTCAGCGTCTGGCAGCCCGTCGCCGCTGCCATGTCCGACACGCTCACACCGCGCTTGGCGGCGAGATCGGTATAGGCCGCGCGCCGCTTGATATTGATCGCGTCGACCTCTGCCTTGACAGCCGCCGAGGGCGGGTTGCGGAAGCCGAGATAGCCGTCGGCCTGCTCGCCGACATCGCCGCTCGCAAGCGCTGCTGAAACTGCTCCGGACTGCGCGCGGGCGACACCCGCAACGCCGGCGGTGAGCACGAGCGCGACGCCCAGGCCGATGATGATTTTGCGGTTCTTGGTCATTGCGGAAACAACTCCGGATGGTTCTCTATCAACTGTTGCGCGTCCTGCTGGAGCTTCACAACCACTTCCTGCCGGACATTGACGTTGAGATTGATCTCGATCGGCTTGTCCGGCGCCTTGACCTGGATGCACCCGCCAAGAATAGCGGACAGCCCCAACAGGGCCAACATCCCGGGCGGACCGGCACGCACCGCATCGCGAGCGTCCCTCGTCAACTTCGCGCTCTTCATTGCATTTTCTCGCTTTCGTCAGGCTGAACGGGTTTGGCGGGCTCCTCTGCCGCCTCGAACCCGGGAAGGTTCTGGCGAATCAGCAGGCTCGGATCGGTGAAGCTGCGCGCGGTGTTGAGCAAGCCCCGAAACGGCGCGCGTATGGTGATGTTGAAGATGAAGGGCAGACCGAGGAACTGTCCGGTCAGGCTGCCCGGCGTAACGTCCACCGTGCCCTGATTGGTCCCGGTGAAGCGTACTTGTGTCACCATCTCGGCATCGAGCGGGCCGTTGAGGTCGATCGCAAGCCGGCTGTACCTGATCGACTTGAGCGCGTCGAAGGCCATCGAGCCGAAGGTGCCGAGGTCCTCGTTGGAGACCTGGCCGACATAGGCGAGCGTGCCGCCACCCTCGCGCACGACGAGCCGTCCGCCCTCGATCCGCCCGCCGGTCTGGTCGAACACCATCGGAATCGTACCGTCGAACGTGCCGGTGACGTTGATGTCCTTCAATTCGAACTGGTTGATGAACTGCGCGGCATCGAGCCCGACGACGCGGAAGGTCAGCCGCCTTTCCTTCTGGATGTCGAAATCGAGCACGGTGGGATCGAGGATCAGCTCACCCCCGGCAAAGGGCCAGCGCCCGCCCTCGATCTGGACCTTCTGGTCGGGCAGCAGCTGATAGTCGATATAGCCGTTGAGCACAGCGATGCCCGGGTTGACCTCTCCCAGATACAGCCTTTGCCCAGGGGCGCTGACGATGCCGAGCAGGTCGGTGAAGCGCAATTCGCCCGACGCGGCGGTGACGGGGCCAAAGGCGGCCGCGAGATCGGCATTCTCGGTACGGAATACGCCGTCGCTCGTCACGCCCTCGGGCGACCAGCGGATATTGCCGCGGCCAGTGACGGTCGCGCGCACATTCGCCACAACGCCGAGCGCAAGCCGCGTGAGCGTATCGGGCTGGAAGCCTTCACCGAAGTTCAACCCGGCGACATCCAGCACCGCCGCCCCAGTTCCCGGCCCCAGATTGTGCACGATATCGACATTGGCGACCGTCTTCCTGCTCGCAGGATCACGCAGCTGGCCACGCGCCGTGACGCGGCTGTCCTTGAGTTGGAGCGTGAAGTCCTCGCTCACCAGCGGATTGAAGCGCGGCTGCGCCTCGGCATCGGCGACGCGCAGACCGCCGTCGAGCGCGAGGACGCCGCCCTTGAGCGTCCATTTGCCCGCGCCTTCTGAAATGATCAGCGGCACATTGGCGATCTGCCCGCCCGTTCCCGAGAAGGTGCCGGAGATCGCGCCGCCGCGAAAACCGCCGGCGAGCCGATCGATGTCGAGCCGCGTGACATGATCGGAGGTCCCGAGCCGCAGCGCGATGTCAGCCGCGGTGAAACCCTGCCGCGCAAAGCCGATCTCGGCGCCCGACGCCGCGACCGACACGGGGCTCCCGCCGAGCCGCCCCTTGAGCCGTGGCGCCCGCACGCGCGCGCCGCCGCTCAGCTGGCCCGACGGGCTCATCGCGAGCAGCGCTGGTCCTTGCGCCGGGCACAGCGTCATCCGGCTCGCGTCAAGCGCGAGTCCCGCCACCCTGAGCGTGGTGAAAGCCAGCGGTGCACAACCGGGATTGAGCAGGAGGCCGCCGCCCCTGCCCAGCCGCCCGTCGAGCGGCAGCGTCAGCCCCGTGACGCGCCCATCGCCCAGCGGTCCGTCGAGCGTCATGCGCGTCTCGAAACGCGTATCCCCGGCGGCCGCCGCGCTGAAACGGACGGGTGACAGCGCCAGCCGCGCATCGCCGGCGGCATAGGGCGCGAAGGTTGCGATACCCGTGATCGGTGCGCCTGGCCGGCGCTGGCTGAGTTGCACAACCGCGCCGGGAAATCCGCCGCCACCGAGCGTCAGCCGGCCATCGACCAGCGCTTCGCCCGTCCCCGGCCAGCCGAAGCGGATCCCCTGCCCGTCGGACAGGCTGATCCGCGCGCCGCTGCGGCTGATTGCGGCGAGCGAAGCGACGCGCAGCGAACCCGCGCTGCCGCGATGCGCGACCGAGAAGTCGGCATTGAGCGTGGCGTCGCGCCCCGCTCGCGTCAACGCATCGGCAAGCGCGCGCGCGATTGGCCCCGCGGGTGTGCCCTCCGCCGAGGCGCCGAATCCCGCGATCCGCGTCAGGGTCCTGGCGTCGAGCCCGCTGCGTTCGATTTCGGCGCGCCCGGTGAACCCCGCGCCCACGCCCTCGGGCTTCCGCCCGACTTCATAGTCGCCCTTGATCGAGACGCCCTGCCCCGTAACCCCCGCCGCGGCAATATTCTGCGCCGCGATCTTGATATCGCCGCGCGTCATGGCGCGGCGGCCATCGAAGCCGATCGTGCCGATGATCCCGCCGAGCTGGGTCGTTCCCATGCGCGCATTGCGGACGTCGACCCCGGCCGAGCCCTGCCACGCGTCAAGCGCCTCGCTGAACCCGGCGTCGATTGCGGCCTGTGGCCGTTCGATCGCCAGATCCTGCCCGGCACACGCAAAGCGGTCGGCGCGGACGGGCCCGGTCACCTTGGGGCGCTTGTCGGCGATCGCGAGGTCTAGCCATGCCGTCGTGCCCGACAGCGCGCAGTCGCCGATAGCCATCTGCGGCGCGACCGCGGCAAGCTTGCCGCGAAAGCCGCTGGAGAGATTGCCGCGCCCCTCGAGCTTGGCGCCGATCGGGCCGTTGGGCAGGTCAAGCCGCAGCCGCGCGTCGCTGAGCTCGACGCTGACGTCGGGCAGCGCGAAGGGCTCACCCGTGGGTTCGGGCAGCAGCCGGTCGACTGCACCAAAGGAAAAGGTGCCGTCGACCAGCCTGCCGTGCAGCCGGACGCCGTGCGCGCGGATCGCGCTAACCTTGGGCCCGGTCAGTCCGAAGCGCGTGATCACCTCCGCCCATTCGGCGGTGAGGTCGGGATTTTCGGGATTGCCGATGACGAGGTTTTCGATGCGCTGCGTGCGGAAACCGATCTTCTCGATCTCGTACCGCGCCTCGACCCCGCGATCTTCGAGCATGTCGCCGACGATGTTGTCGACGATCGGCTTGCGCTGCGTCCAGGTCGCGAACAGTGCCATCGCGACAACTGCGGCCGTGCCGAGCGCGATGCGGGCGACGCGTCGCGGACGCGGCGGCCACTGGGTGCCAACGGTTTCCTCGATCTCCTCGATGACCTCGTCGACCAGGCCTTCGTCCTTGCTCACCCTGCCTCCCGGCCCACGCTACCCGTTCATTTCGCAACCCAAACGTCCGAGCGTCATTGCGGTTGCGTCCAAGCGCTTATACTCCTTGCAACAATGAGCGGGGATGAACAGGACGGCAAGGGGCATGGCGGCGCCGGCCATCGCGCGCGGCTGCGCAAGCGGCTGATCGAGGGCGGTGGCGATGCGCTGCTCGACCATGAATTGATCGAATATCTGCTCGCAACCGCGATCCCGCGCATCGATACCAAGCCGATCGCCAAGGCGCTGCTCGCCGAATTCGGCGGTGTTGGGGGCGTCTTCTCGGCGGACGCGGAAGCGCTGTCGCGCGTCAGGGGCGTCGGTGAGGGCGGTGTGGCAGCGATCAAGATCGTGCAGGCAACCGCGCTCAGGCTGCTCCGCGCCGAGGTGGTCGAGCGCCCGGTGCTCGCAAGCTGGCAGGCGTTGCTCGATTATCTGCGCGCCGACATGGCGCATATCAGCGTCGAGCGCGTTCGTGTGCTTCATCTCAACACGCGCAACATGCTGATCCGTGACGAACTGGTGAGCGAGGGATCGATCGATCAGGCTGCGATCTATGCGCGCGAGGTCGTCCGCCGCGCGATCGATCTGGGGTCGGCGGCACTGATCCTCGTCCACAACCATCCCAGCGGCGACCCGTCCCCCAGCCGTCAGGATATCGCGCTCACGCGCGACATTGCTGAAGCGGGCAAGCGGCTCGGGATCACGGTGCACGACCACATCATCATCGGCGCGCAGGGTCATTCGAGCATGCGCGCGCTCGGGCTGCTTTAATGAGCACAATAAAAAAGGGCGGCCCCTGCGGGCCGCCCAATCCATGCGTCCGGTAGCGACGATCAGCCCTGGAGGAACTTGGTCAGTTCACCCTTGCTGACGGTCTTGTTCTTGTCGGCATCAGCCTGTGCGAAAGCCTGACCGGCCCATGTCGTCAATTCCGCTTCGGGCGTGGCGTCACCGCCGGCCTGGCGGAGCTTGAGCATCCAAGCGGAGAATTCCTCCTTGCTCAGTTCGCCATTGGCGTCCTTGTCATAGGCGGGGAAGTCCGCATCGACGACCTGCTGGACCTGCGACGTCGCCGAAGCCTGGGGCTGCGCAGCAGCGTCCTGTGCGGGAGCCGCGGGTGCAGCCTCGGCGGGCGCCTGTGTCGCAGTCGTCTCGCTCGGGGCCGTAGGCTGCGCTTCCTGCGCGATGGCCGGGGCAGAGAGCGCGATCGCGCTGGCGAAAATAACGGTACGAATCATCAAACAAACTCCTGAATTCTCAAAAACTGTTTCCGTGGCGCAATGATTTCGGCGATCACTCTCCCAGCCACGCAGCGATAAACCACATGATTAGCCTTCGGGTTCCTGAACAAGCCGCGGCTTGGTCGCGATTCGTCGTTCCATGATTTCGATTCATGGTCGAATCGTTGCATCCGCACGACGATCTTGCGAGAGACGTCCAGTTACTTCTTGATCTTCGAACGCAGGAATTGCGTGAATTCTTCAGGGGACACCTGCTTGTCCGCATTCCCGTCCGCCTTGGCAAAGGACGTGTCTGCCCAGGCCTGAAGCTGAGCGGGGTCTTCTGCTGTTCCGTTGGACTGCGTCCGGAGCGCAATCAGCCAGGATGCAAATTCCTCGGTGGTCAGGTGCCCCTTGCCGCCGTGGTCGTAGCGCGGCCAGTCCGCGGCGATCGCGGCATCGAGCGTCTGCTCGGGCACGGCCGGCTGCGGCTGCTGCACCTGTTGCGCGTCAGCCGCGCTGGCCAGCACAAGCGCGCCTGCAATGATCAGGATGCGCGACATCTCTCGTCTCCTCGGCGAGTTGATCGGTGCGCGGACCATGTTGCCACGTCGATCGAATGGCCACAATTGAAGCTGCGCCCTGCCCCTGCTATCGCGCGCCCCGACCGATTCCGTGCCGAAATTGCGGCCACTCGACTCCAGAAAGGTTCACCATGGTCCCCCGCTATGCCCGCCCCGCGATGACCGCGATCTGGGAACCCGAAGCGCGATTCCGCATCTGGTTCGAGATCGAGGCGCACGCTACCGAAGCGCTCGCCGAACTGGGTGTGGTCCCCGCGAGCGCGGCCAAGGCGCTATGGGACTGGTGGGCGACCAATCCTGCGATCGACGTCCCCGCAATCGACGCGATCGAGGCGGTGACCAAGCATGACGTCATCGCCTTCCTTACCTGGGTTGCCGAGAATGTCGGCGACGAGGCGCGCTTCATGCATCAGGGCATGACCTCGTCGGACGTGCTCGACACCTGCCTCGCGGTTCAGCTGAGCCGCGCGGCTGATATTTTGATTGCCGATCTCGACGCGCTTCTCGAGGTGCTCAAGCGCCGCGCTTATGAGCACAAGCTGACGCCCACCATCGGTCGTAGCCACGGCATCCACGCCGAACCCGTCACCTTCGGGCTCAAGCTTGCCCAGGCCTATGCCGAATTTGCGCGCAACAAGGAGCGCCTTATCGCCGCGCGCAGCGACATCGCTACCTGCGCCATCTCAGGCGCGGTGGGCACCTTCGCCAATATCGATCCGCGCGTCGAGGAGCATGTCGCCGAAAAGCTCGGCCTTTCGGTCGAGCCGACCTCGACCCAGGTGATCCCGCGCGATCGTCACGCGATGTTCTTCGCGACACTGGGCGTCATCGCCTCGTCGATCGAGCGGCTGGCGACGGAGGTTCGCCACCTCCAGCGCACCGAGGTGCTCGAGGCCGAGGAATATTTCTCGCCGGGCCAGAAAGGTTCGTCGGCGATGCCGCACAAGCGCAACCCGGTACTTACCGAGAATCTGACCGGCCTTGCGCGCATGGTACGCGGCTATGTCACCCCCGCGCTCGAAAATGTCGCGTTGTGGCACGAGCGGGACATCTCCCACAGCTCGGTGGAGCGCTATATCGGCCCAGATGCCACGATCACGCTTGACTTTGCACTCGCGCGCCTCACGGGCGTGATGGACAAGCTCGTCGTCTATCCGGAGCGCATGCAGAAGAATCTCGACCGCATGGGCGGGCTCGTCCATTCGCAGCGCGTGCTGCTCGCGCTTACGCAGGCCGGGGTCAGCCGCGAGGATTCCTATCGCCTCGTCCAGCGCAACGCGATGAAGGTCTGGGAATCGGATGGCGCGCTTTCGCTGCTCGACCTGCTCAAGGCCGATCCCGAGGTGGCCGCGGCGCTTTCGGTTGAGGAGATCGAGGACCGGTTCGACCTCGATTATCACTTCAAGAACGTCGACACGATCTTCGCACGCGTCTTTGGCGAATGAACGGATGCGATCGCTGCATCCGATGCAGCGATCGCAACCCATCGGCTCAATCGCCTCGACGAAAATCGCTATTTTCAGCCGCATCGCGCCGGAGCCCGTCACGGTTGCGAATCATGCAACTGCGTCAACGCGTTTTGAAATTGCGGCAAATTGAAATAATATTATCTATGCTGCATCGCACAATGAAGTGCGGGCGCGGGCAGGATCGCCCGCATCCGGAGAAAAGAAATGAAGCTGTTTGAGACGGCGACCAGCCTCGTGCTGTTGTTCGCCACGCAAGCGCTCGCGTTCGGCACTGTTCTGGTCGCCTGATTGCAGCCAGAAACCCCGCCAGAGGCCCCGTGCCCCGGCGGGGTTTTCTTTTTGCGCTTCGATCCTCGCCAGCCATAAGGTGGCTGCACCATCCGCTCGCCGGATCGGCGGAGCCGCATCAGCCTGAATATTATTTGAATGCAAACTACATATGCCGCCACATCGTGGCGTTTGCCCTGACAATTACGAATTATACGCGTTATTTTTGTTATAAATCAAACCAATTGCAAATTTCGCAATCGCCCTAACGCGTTTTAAAATTGCACCTACGTGCAATTTTCTTACCTAGAGGGGGTCGAGCATTCCAGCGCGGAGTTCAGGGGTCGCATCCTGCCGCGGAACGCAAGGCATAGCGCTCCTCCCAGCGATTGTGGCCTCCCTATACCACAATCGTAGGCGCTCGCGGTCAGGGCGACTCCTCTCCCTGCCCTGGTCGCAACACTCGAGACCCCGCCGGACATCCCTTTAGTCCGGCGGGGTTTTTCGTGCCTTCGCACAGCGCACAAAAAAGTGCCGGCTTTCGCCGGCACCTCACGGATGTTGCGTTGAATATCGCCGACGATCAGTCGGTCAGATCGTCCCACATCGTCTTGAGCTTGGAAAAGAAGCCGCTCGACGCGGGGCATTCGTCGCCCGTCTCGGTCTCGCGGAACTGCTCGAGCAGTTCCTTCTGCCTGGGGGAAAGTCGCGTCGGGGTCTCGACCTCGATCTGGACGACCATGTCGCCTTCGCCGCGCCCCTGGAGCACCGGCATGCCCGCCCCGCGCTGGCGGATCTGCTTGCCCGACTGGATGCCCGCGGGAATGCGGATCTCGTGCTCCACCTTGTCGAGCCCGGGTACAGTGATGCAACCACCGAGTGCCGCGGTGGTGAAGCTGATCGGCGCGCGACAGAACAGTGTCGTGCCCTCGCGTTCGAAGATCGGGTGCCGCTTCACATGGAGGAAGATATACAGGTCGCCCGGAGGCGCACCGCGTGCGCCCGCCTCGCCTTCGCCCGACAGCCGGATGCGCGTGCCCTCGTCGACACCCGCGGGGATATTGACCTCGAGCGCCTTTTCCTTGTCGACGCGGCCCTCGCCGCGGCACGACGGGCACGGATCGGCGATCACCTGGCCTGCGCCGTGACAGGCGGGGCAGGTACGCTCGACGACGAAGAAGCCCTGCTGGGCGCGCACCTGGCCGCGCCCGCCGCAGCTGTGGCAGGTCCTGGCCGAGGTCCCGGGTTTGGCGCCCGAGCCGTCGCACGGTTCGCAGCGCGCCGAGACGTCGACCGAAATTGACGTCTGCTTGCCGTGAAAGGCCTCTTCGAGCGTGATTTCAAGGTCGTAGCGCAGGTCGGCGCCACGACGCGCGGCCTCGCGCTGCCCGCCGCCAAAGCCCGCGCCGAAGATCGTCTCGAAAATGTCGCTGAAGCCCTCGAAGCCCGCTCCGCCCCCGCCGCCATTGCCAAAGCCGCCATTCTGGAAGCCGGCCTTGCCGAAACGGTCATAGGCCGCGCGCTTCTGCGGATCCTTCAGGCAGTCATAGGCTTCGTTGATCGCCTTGAACTTCGACTCGGAATCGATGCAGCCGCCGTTCTTGTCGGGATGATACTGCATGGCCAGCTTGCGGTACGCGGCCTTGATCGTTCGATCGTCGGCGGTCCGGTCGATTTCCAGCAGTTCGTAATAGTCAGCTTCGATGCTCATGCCGCCCCCGGCGTTCTTCCTGTGTCATCCCCGCGAAAGCGGGGATTCATGAACACGGACCATTCCGGAAAGAACGGCGTTCCTGGATTCCCACTTTCGCGGGAATGACACGGGAGAGTCATGCCTTAGCCCTTGTTTTCGTCGACTTCGGAGAATTCGGCATCGACGACATCGTCATCGGCCTTGGCGGCTTCACCCGTGTCCGCGCCTGGCGACGCGGCGGTGGCCTGCTCCTTCTCGTAGATCGCCTGGCCGAGCTTCATCGCGGCCTGTGCGAGCGCCTGCGCCTTCTCGGTCATCTGGGCGGGATCGCCGCCCTCGACCGCCGACTTGGCTTCGGCGACCGCAGCCTCGATCTCGGCCTTGAGGCTCGCGTCCACCTTGTCGCCATGCTCCTCGAGCTGCTTCTCGGTGGTGTGGATCAGGCTTTCGGCGTTGTTCTTCGCCTCGGCCGCCTCGCGACGCTTCTTGTCCTCCTCGGCGAACTGCTCGGCATCGCGGACCATCTGGTCGATGTCCGAATCCGAAAGGCCGCCCGAGGCCTGGATCTTGATCTGCTGCTCCTTGCCGGTGCCCTTGTCCTTCGCTGTCACGTGCACGATGCCGTTGGCATCGATGTCGAATGTCACCTCGATCTGCGGCACGCCGCGCGGCGCGGGCGGGATGCCGACCAGGTCGAACTGGCCGAGCAGCTTGTTGTCGGCCGCCATTTCCCGCTCGCCCTGGAACACGCGGATCGTCACCGCCTGCTGATTGTCATCGGCAGTCGAATAGACCTGCGATTTCTTGGTCGGGATGGTGGTGTTGCGATCGATCATGCGCGTGAACACGCCACCCAGCGTCTCGATGCCCAGCGACAGCGGGGTCACGTCGAGCAGGAGCACGTCCTTGACGTCGCCCTGGAGCACGCCCGCCTGGATCGCGGCACCCATCGCGACGACCTCGTCCGGGTTCACGCCGGTGTGCGGCTCCTTGTTGAAGAAGCTCTTCACGACTTCGCGCACCTTGGGCATGCGCGTCATGCCGCCGACGAGCACGACATCAGCGATATCGTCGGCCTTGACCCCCGCGTCGGCGAGCGCCTTGCGGCAGGGCTCGAGCGTGCGCTTGATCAGGTCCTCGACCAGCTTTTCCAGATCGGTGCGCGTGATCGACTTCACGAGATGCTTGGGGCCGTTCTGGTCGGCGGTGATGAAGGGCAGGTTGACCTCGGTCGACTGCGCCGAGCTCAGCTCGATCTTCGCTTTTTCCGCAGCTTCCTTCAGGCGCTGCAGCGCCAGCTTGTCCTTGGTGAGGTCAATGCCCTCGGCCTTTTTGAACTCGTCCGCCAGATACTGGACGATCTTGGCGTCGAAATCCTCGCCACCGAGGAAGGTGTCGCCGTTGGTCGCCTTCACCTCGAACACGCCATCGCCGATCTCGAGGATCGAGATGTCGAATGTGCCGCCACCAAGGTCATAGACCGCGATGGTCTTGCCGT
Source organism: Sphingobium sp. FW306-1B-F04DB (assembly GCF_058781925.1). Lineage (NCBI taxonomy): Bacteria > Pseudomonadati > Pseudomonadota > Alphaproteobacteria > Sphingomonadales > Sphingobiaceae > Sphingobium > Sphingobium sp. FW306-1B-F04DB. Next base: position 14,362 of record NZ_JBYSXE010000061.1, read on the forward strand.
CCTGCTTCTCGAGGCCATAGGCCAGCGCGGCCGCGGTCGGCTCGTTGATGATACGAAGCACCTCGAGGCCCGCGATCTTGCCCGCGTCCTTGGTCGCCTGGCGCTGCGCGTCGTTGAAATAGGCCGGCACGGTGATGACGGCCTGCTCGACGGTCTCGCCCAGATAGCTCTCGGCGGTTTCCTTCATCTTCTGCAGGATGAAGGCCGAGATCTGCGAGGGCGAATAATCCTCGCCGCCCGCCTTGACCCATGCGTCGCCATTGGGGCCCTTCACGATCGTGTAGGGAACCAGCTCGGTGTCCTTCTTGGTCACCGGATCGTCGAAGCGGCGGCCGATCAGGCGCTTCACCGCGAAGATCGTGTTGTCCGGATTGGTCACCGCCTGGCGCTTGGCCGGCTGCCCGATCAGGCGCTCGCCGTCCTTGGCGAAAGCGACGATCGACGGCGTGGTACGCGCGCCCTCGGCATTCTCGATGACCTTGGGTTTGCCGCCCTCCATCACCGCCACGCAGCTGTTGGTCGTACCAAGATCGATACCGATTACCTTGCCCATATTTCCCTCATTCCCCAGAATGTTCGAATGGCCCCCGGAGTGCCCCCGAAAGCCGAAGTTACGCGGGCGATATAGGAGGGCTTTTTCTTGTCGCAAGCGGGACGTGCGCCTAGTGAGGCAATAGATCGCCTGGAGGAGCCAGAATCATGCATTTTCGCCTTGCGCTTGCCCCCGTTCTTGCCGTCGCCGCGCTTGCGCTGGGAAGTTGCGGGCAAGACCCCGTCCTTTATGTCGACAAGGGCTGGGTTCGCCTCCCGGCGGTGATGGAAAATCCGGGAGCTGCCTATTTCACGGTGCATGGCGGGCTCAACGACGACACGCTGATCCGCGTCAGCTCGGATGTCGCGATCAAGACCGAGATGCACGATGTCGTCACCGAAAATGGCGTCACCAGGATGGTGCCGATCCAGTCGGTCCCCGTTCCTGCCAAGGGCAAGGTCGAGTTCAAGCCCGGCGGCAAGCATGTGATGCTGTTCGACATGCGCCGCAATCTGAAGGCGGGCGACACGATCCGGCTCGACTTCACCTTCGCCAGCGGCGAGCAGATCTATATCGACGCCCCGCTCAACGCCGCGGGCACCGCCGCACCCGGTGAGGAGCATAACAAGCATTGAGCAGCCGCTCGCTGACCGTCGCCGAGCGCCGCCTCGCCGTGAGCGTTTTCGGCGACGCGATCGACTATGATGCGGTCACCATCCATGACCGCAAATGGTGGTGGTTCCAGCCACGCCGCGTCACGATGGCGCCCGATGGGCATATCTGGTTCCACCCCAAGGGCGGGCTCTATTGCGACGATTTCTGCGATCGTGACCTGTCCGCCCAAGGGTTGTTCATCCACGAAATGACGCATGTCTGGCAGCGTCAGAAAGGCATTTTCCTCCCGCTCGCCCGCCATCCATTCTGCCGCTACGACTATGTGCTCAAGCCTGGCTGGCCGCTCGAACGCTATGGCATCGAGCAGCAGGCCGAGATCGTGAAGCACGCCTTCCTGCTGCGTCAGGGCACAACGGTGTGCGGCGCGGCGCCACTGGTGCAATATGAAAGCGTGCTGCCGTTTCGGCGGCGCTAGCGCCGGTCTTCCAGCAATAGCTTCTCACCCTTTTGCCGGATCGCGGCTTCGATCACGGGCCCCATGAACGACAGCGCCATGGGCAACTCCACGGTCAGCCGGACGAAATGCTCATGCACGTCGATCGTGCCCGTCACCTGCTGGCCGAGCGCGCCGACCACGATCGCCATGCGGTCGGGCCCGGGCCAGGACGACGACACTTCCGCAATCCCGCCGGGAATATGCGCGGGGAGTTCGCCGATCCGCGATTGCAGGCGGCGCTTGACCTCGTCGCGCTCGAGCTTGTGCGGAATATCGATGATCATCGGGTCAGGATTCCGGTTGGGGCAACCTTGCCCCGGCCGCGCTCAATCCGGCTTCTTCGCCACGCCCACCAGCGCGGGGCGCAGCAGCCGATCCTTGATCATATAGCCCGCCTGCATCTCCTGCACGATCGTGCCGGGTTCGGCGTCGGCGCTGGGAATCTCGATCATCGCCTGGTGACGGTTGGGATCGAGCGCCTCGCCGAGCGCGGTGATACGCGTGATGCCGTTGCGCTCGAACACGCTGGTAAGTTCCTTGGCGGTCGCCTCGATGCCCGCGAGAAGCCCCTTGAGCTTGTCGTCCGAGCGTAGCTCAGCGGGAACGGCTTCGAGCGCGCGGCCGAGATTGTCGGCAACCGAAAGGATATCGCGCGCAAAGCCCGTCGCGGCATAGGCGCGCGCATCCTGCGCGTCCTTTTCGAGACGGCGGCGGACATTCTGGACCTCTGCCTGCGCATAGAGCACCGCCTGCTTGGCCTCGGCCAGATCGGTCTCAAGCTCGGCAAGGCGATCGAGCCCGTTATTCTCGGGTGCAGCCGTTGCGGCGTTTTCCTGCGCCGGGGCTTCGTCCAAATTCTGTTCGTCGTTCATCCGATCAATCTCGATAATGTCTGTGCGGTGAAGTCCACCATGGGAACCACGCGGGCATAGTTCAAGCGCGTCGGGCCGATTACGCCGACGACGCCGACGACGCGACCGTCCTGCCCGCGATACGGCGCCGCTATGACCGACGAACCCGATAACGAAAAGAGTTTGTTTTCGGATCCGATGAATATGCGCGTCGCAGCCCCTGAGCGTGCGCTGTCGAGAAGGCGCGCGATTTCCTCCTTGCCTTCGAGCTCGTCGAGAAGGTGGCGGACGCGGTCAAGGTCCGCCGCGGCAGCTGCATCAATCAGGTTTGCCTGTCCGCGCACGATCAGCACCGGGCGCTGTGCGCCGTCCTCGGACCAGAGTGCGAGACCCCGCGCGATCAGTTCGCCCGCGACGGCATCGAGGGCGGCACGCCCTTCCGAAATCTCTCGTTCGACCCGCACGCGCGCTTCGGACAGCGTGAGCCCCGAAAGCACAGCGCTCATATAATTCGCGGCTTCGTTGAGCGCTGCTGGGGTCATGCCACGCGGGAGCTCGACGACGCGATTCTCGACGGAACCGTCAGCACCCACCAGTACCGCCAGCGCCTGATGTTGCGACAGCGGTACGAAACCGAACTGGCGCAGCACCGGCTCGCGCTTGGGGACCAGTACGAGCCCCGCGCAGGCCGACAGCCCAGAAAGCACAGCGGTTGCCGCGGTCAGCGCCTCCTCGATCGGACCCGTCGCGGTGACGCGCGATTCGATCGCGGCGCGTTCCGCCGCGCTGGGCTCGGCGACCTGCATCATGCCGTCCACGAACAGTCGCAGCCCGGTTTCGGTGGGCATGCGACCCGCCGAAGTATGCGGACTGCTGAGCAATCCCGCCTCCTCGAGATCCTGCATTACGTTGCGGATCGAGGCCGGCGACAGGTTGAGCACCGACAGTTTCGAAATTGTCCGCGAACCAACGGGTTGCCCCGTCTCGAGATAGCCTTCGACCACCATCCGGAAGATGTCGCGCGCGCGATCGGTCAGTTCGGTGACGGACGGAGCGTTCATGCAAGAAGATGTAGGGTCTTATGGCCTGCTAGCGCAACCGCCGCGCAACAAGGATCGCGACTAGCCCGGCCACCGCCAGCCCCGCACCGCGAATCGTCCATTCGCCCATGCCGATCATGAAACTCTCGGCAGGCCAGCGGATATAGCCCGTCCCCTGCCCCATCCACAGCATGCCGATCAGGAATGCGAGCAGCCCGGCGGCGATCAATATCGCCTTGAGTATCTTCATGGTCGCCTCCGCCCCACTAGAGCTAGTCCTTATAGTGTCATTCCCGCGAAAGCGGGAATCCAGGCGATGTTGAAGGACCACGCAGTTCTGGCCCAGCTTCCCTGGATTCCCGCTTTCGCGGGAATGACACCAAAGGATACAGGAATGAGACTGGAACGGACGACCCGGGAAGTCTAAAGCGCCCCCGAAATTCAAAGGAGACCTGCATGCGCCCTTCCGGCCGCGCCCCCGATCAGATGCGCACCATCAACATCGAATCGCGCTTCACCAAACATGCCGAGGGCTCGTGCCTGATCGGCTTTGGCGAGACCAAGGTGCTCGTCACCGCTTCGGTGGAGGAGCGCGTTCCTCCCTTTCTGCGCGGCAAGGGCGAAGGCTGGGTCACGGCGGAATATGGCATGCTCCCACGCGCGACGCACACGCGCGGCAATCGCGAGGCGGCCAAGGGCAAGCAGTCGGGCCGGACGCAGGAAATCCAGCGGCTGATCGGCCGCTCGCTGCGCGCGGTCGTCGATCTCAAAGCACTGGGCGAGCGCCAGATCGTGCTCGATTGCGACGTGATCCAGGCCGATGGCGGCACGCGTACCGCCTCGATCTCAGGCGCCTGGGTCGCACTGCGCCTCGCGGTCGACACGCTCATCGAAAAGAAACTGCTGACGGTCGACCCGATCAGGCAGAGGGTCGCCGCGGTTTCGTGCGGCATCTACAATGGCACCCCGGTGCTCGACCTCGACTATGACGAGGATTCGAACGCGGGTGCCGACGCCAATTTCGTGCTGACCGAAGACGGCAACATCGCCGAGGCGCAAGCGACCGCCGAGGGCGAGACCTATGACGAGGAAGCGCTGCTCCGCCTGCTCCGCCTCGCACGCATCGGCTGCGCCGACATCTTCGCGGCGCAGGCCGCAGCGACCGGACGGTAAGGGAGCACGCGATGAGCGAGGAAACCGGCCGTCAGGCGATCCGCAAGCTGCAACCCGGCAAGCTGGTGATTGCCAGCCACAATCCCGGCAAGGTCCGCGAGATCGCCGAACTGTTGAACGGCCATGGCCTCGAGGTGATCTCGGCCGCCTCGCTCGATTTGCCCGAGCCCGACGAGACGGGCACCACCTTCATTGCCAATGCCGAACTGAAGGCGATGGCAGCCGCCGATCTTTCGGGCCTGCCCGCGCTTGCCGATGACAGCGGCCTGTGCGTCGAGGCGCTGGGCGGCGAGCCGGGGATCTTCTCGGCGCGCTGGGCGGGACCCGAAAAGGACTTCAACGAGGCCATGCGCCGCATCGAGATGAACCTGCAGCAGAAAGACCCTGAAACCGGCCGCGACGCGCACTTCGTCTGTGCGCTGTCGCTTGCCTGGCCCGACGGTCATATCGAGAGCTTCGAAGGCCGCGTCGACGGCGTGCTCGTCTGGCCGCCGCGTGGGCAACAGGGTTTCGGCTACGACCCGATGTTCCAGCCCAATGGCTTCGACATCACCTTCGGCGAGATGGAGCCCGAGGCCAAGCACCGCATGAGCCACCGCGCCGACGCCTTCGCGCAGCTCGTCGCCGCGGTATTCTGAATGGCCGAAGCCCTCACTGTGTCATTGCCGCACAAGCGGGAATCCAGTGAGGCCCCCGCCGGGGTCGAGCATCATCCGGATTCCCGCCTGAGGCATGACACTCAAGAGCCATTGGCCCTCTACATCCACTGGCCGTTCTGCGTCTCCAAATGCCCCTATTGCGACTTCAACAGCCATGTCCGCGACGGCATCGACCAGGATCAGTGGCGCGCCGCACTGCTCGCCGACCTCGCACATGAAGCCGCGCTGACGCCGGGCCGCAAGCTTGGTTCGATATTCTTCGGAGGCGGGACGCCCTCGCTGATGCCGCCCGCGACGGTCGCCGCGCTCCTCGACGCAGCCGAGCGCCACTGGGGCTTCACCGCCGATATCGAGATCACGCTGGAGGCCAATCCCTCCTCGGTCGAGGCCGCGCGCTTCGCCGACATCGCCGCCGCCGGGGTCAACCGCGTCTCGCTCGGGCTTCAGGCGCTCGACGACGAGGCGCTGCATTTTCTCGGTCGCGCGCATGACGTGTCGGAGGGGCTCGCAGCACTCGACACCGCGCAGCGTGTCTTCGATCGCGTCAGCTTCGACCTGATCTATGCGCGTCCCGGTCAGTCGCTCAACGACTGGGATGCCGAGCTTGCGCGTGCGCTGTCCTTCGGCACCGCGCATCTCTCGCTCTACCAGCTCACCATCGAACCCGGCACGCGCTTCGCGACGCTGGTCGCGCAGGGCAAGCTGCCCGAGGTCGATCCCGATCGCGGCGCCGACCTGTTCGAACAGACCCGCGCGCAGACCGCGGCGGCGGGCCTGCCCGCCTATGAGATCTCGAACCACGCCCGGCCGGGCGAGGAAAGCCGGCACAACCTCACCTATTGGCGCTATGGCGATTATGTCGGCGTCGGCCCCGGAGCACATGGCCGACGCGGAGCCCTCGCCACCTTCCGCCGAAAGAAGCCCGAAAACTGGCTCGCGGCGATCGACCGCAACACGCACGGTATCGAGAGCGAAACCCCGCTCGATCCACGCGACCGCGCGCGCGAGGCGCTGCTGATGGGGCTGAGACTCGCCGAGGGCGTCGACCTCGAGCGGGTCGCTGCGATGAGCGGGATCCCCGCGACCGATCTCGTCGCGCCCGAAGCCGTCGCGCTGCTGCAGCACCAGAAGCTGATCGATCAGTCGGGGCCCAGGCTCCGCGTCAGCGAAGCCGGAATGCTCGTGCTCGACCGGATCCTCGCCGAAGTGGTCGCCTGAAGGCTAGGTCCGAAAAGGGGCGGGGAGCGGGTATGGCGCTTCTACCCTCTCCCGCTTTCGCGGGAGAGGCAACGGAGACTTGGCCGCGTGCGGCCTAGTCGCAGTCGGTGAGGGTCTTTTCTGGTATTACGCCGGGCTCGGTGCGTTAGGAAAAGGAAGAAGACCCTCACCCATCCCTCTCCCGCGAAGGGCGGGAGAGGGATCAAGGCCATGCCCGCAACTGCTCGAACGCAGACGCAAAAAGCTGTCCTACACCACCGCCTTTTGTCACCGTCGCCGCGTAACCGTTTCCTGAAAGGAACCATTCCCAGCGTACGGAAAAAATCGAAAAAACCGATCAATCACGCCCTACTGATCGACGCAATTTTTTCCATACGCCGAACCTTCCTAACCTTTGACCCGCGCGGCGGCTCAGTCGCCAAAGGTCCTGGGTGCGGGCGACACGACACTGAACCTGCCGGCATCCACCTGCTGAACCTCGAGCGCGCGTTGCGCGATACCGTCCCTGTCGAAGCGGAAGGCGCCGTCGATCCCCGAAAAGCCGCCCTGATCACCGAGCACGCGCGCCGGGAATGCCGTTCCCACCTTCCAGTCGCGCGCAACCCGCGTGACGAGCAGCACCGCGTCATAGCCAAGGCTCGACAAGCGATAGGGCGCCTTGCCGTAACGCGCGCGATATTTGGTGGCAAGCTGGTTGTAGAGCCCGTCAGAAACGCTCGCGAACCATGCGCCGCGCAGCACGAGATTGTTGGCGAGCGAGCTTTCCGTGTTCCACAGCTCGGTGCCGAGCAGACGCGCATTGGCACCGCCGCCCTTGCGCACCATCGGCGCGAGCTGGACCGCGATGCCGCCGCTGTCCGCGATCAGCAGCGCGTCGTACGAACTGGTCTGCCCCAAACGCTGGACTGCCGCTTGCATCGAACGCTGAGAACGGTCGTAATTCTGCATGCCGACCATGCGCCCGCCCGCGGCCTCGACCGCGCGGATCATCGCGTTGGAAGCGCGCTGGCCATAGGTGCCATTGGGCGCGAGCCCGGCGAAGCTTGCGGCGCCCTTGCTGCGCGCATAGCCGACGACACGTTCGATCGACTGCGCGGGGCTGTAGCCGAGCAGCCATGTGCCGCTGCCCACCACGCTCGCGTCATTCGAAAAGCTGATGATCGGAACACTGGCCTTGCGCGCGACGGGCGCGACCGTCCGGACATCCTCGGCCAGCAGCGGGCCGAGGATCACCTTGTTACCCTCGGCGATCGCCTTCTGCGCCGCCGCGGCTGCGCCCAGCGCGGTATCATAGGTCGTCACGCGGATCTGCTTGCCGCCGGTGTCGAGCACCGCAAGGTTGGCGGCATTGGCGATCGCTTCGCCGACGCCCGCATTGCTGCCCGTCATCGGGACAAGCAGCGCGACGCGGTGGCGCAACTGATCCTCGGGAAGCCCCGGCCCCACCGGCCCTTCGGGTTGCTCGATCACGGGCTTGGGCGCAGGCTTGCCCTTGGGCACCATCGTCTGGCACCCGGCGAGCGCGAGCCCGGCAAGCAGCACACCGAATGTTCCGACGCCGCGCGCCTTCCTTGCACCAGCCGGTTGCAGCCTCAGCACCGCATCTGCCATGAACCATCCTCTCATGAACGCAAAACTCGAACCCGGTCTGTATATCGTCGCAACCCCCATCGGCAATCTTTCCGATCTGTCGCCGCGCGCCGCGAGCATATTGTCGAACGCCGATATGATCGCGTGCGAAGACAGTCGTGTGACGGCCAAGCTGCTCCAGCACATGGGCGTGAGGCGGCCGATGATGCCCTATCACGATCACAATGCCGACCGCGTGCGGCCAGGGTTGATCGCGAGAATGGGCAATGAATCCATAGCCTTGGTGAGCGATGCCGGCACCCCCCTGATTTCCGATCCGGGCTACAAGCTGGTGCGCGACGCGCGCGCCGCCGGGGTTCCCGTCATCACCATACCAGGCCCGTGCGCGGCGATCGCCGCGCTGACGCTTGCGGGGCTGCCGAGCGATCGCTTCCTCTTTCTCGGCTTCCTGCCGCCCAAGCAAAAGGCGCGCGCCGATGCGATCGCAGAGATCGCGGCGGTGCGCGCGACGCTGATACTCTACGAATCGGGCCCGCGGCTCGCCGCGACGCTCGCCGCACTCGCCGAGGGGCTGGGCGATCGCGAGGCCGCGGTCGCGCGCGAGATCAGCAAGCGCTTTGAGGAATGCGTGACCGAAAGCCTGTCGTCACTCGCCGCGCGCTATGCCGACAATCCTCCCAAGGGCGAGATCGTCGTCATTGTCGCGCCGCCGGGAGAAGCGCCCGCGCCGACCGAGGACGACGCCGACAGTGCGCTTGCCGAGGCGCTGAGCCGCCTGCCGCCCGCCAAGGCGGCGGGCGAGGTCGCGAAGAAGCTCGGGCTCGATCGCAAGGCGCTCTATGCACGCGCGATGGAACTGAAGAGCCAAAGCCCCTCCCCTTTAGGGGAGGGGTTGGGG
>NZ_JBYSXE010000062.1:0-23397 GCF_058781925.1 Sphingobium sp. FW306-1B-F04DB
CCGCAGACGAAATCCTCGCCTCCGTCAAACGCTTCTGCCAAAAAACAATGAGCCGAACTTCAGATTCAGATGACTAGCATGACGGATCGGGTGAGGGCACAAGCCGCAGCACGTGCCCGCGCGCGGGCATGTCGCTGGAGTCCGGTAACCTGCCCTCCCAGGTTTCGACGATGTCGAAACCTTCGGAGCGGTAGAGCGACAGCGCCGGATCATTGCCCACCAGCACCGACACGGTGACCGCGCCACCCTCGATGCGCGTCAAGGCATGCCGCAACAGGCTCCTCGCGATGCCCTGCCGATACCGATCCGGATCGGTGTAGAGCCACCCGATCTCGTTGCCGGCAACGGCAATGAAGCCGGAGACCACGCCGTTCTGCTCGGCCACACGCAGGCTCCCGTCGAACAGCCCTTCGTCCTGGGCGGTCTCGGCGAGCGTGCGAAACGCATGCACGCCAACGGTCAGCCACAGCTCGTCGAGCCGGGCATGGTCATGAATGTGCGCAACCGCCTCCCAATCGGCGGACACATAATCGCGGATCAGCAACGTGCCGGGCATCGGCAGTCCCTCCTTCCCTAATCACAATGTGCACGCTCCGCCCTGCCGGGCGGGGCGCGAAACGCGGCGCGCATCGTCTGGCGTCGGGTGGCAGACGATGAAGGCGAGCTCGGCACGGACGGCATCCGCGCGGCCTCGGGCCGTGGCATTGGTCATGTCGTCAACCGGCGCGATGCGCGGCTTCGATATCGATGTCAGTTTGTGTGGTGCGGGCAGAAACGCCGCACCGGAGTGGCTTCAGGCGTTAGCGGTGACGCTCGCTATTGCCCGCGAACCTGCCGAGGGCGCGTGATGCAATTGTTGAAACCATCGATGCCCTCCTTCGGCTTGGGTGGAACGGACCGGTACGTATCACCGGGTGGAAAACAGCGCAACCCTCTGGCACACATGCGACGAAATTCAGGGGCCGAATCCATGACGATGCGCTGCAAATGGGCCGAGGGCGATGCGCTGATGAGCGCCTATCACGACGCCGAATGGGGGGTGCCCGTGCACGACCCGCGCATGCTGTGGGAAATGCTCCAGCTCGAGGGCTTTCAGGCAGGGCTTTCGTGGCGGACGATCCTCTATCGCCGCGAGGGCTTCCGCGCGGCCTTTGCCGGCTTCGATCCCGAAAAGGTTGCGCGCTTCACTGACAAGGATGTCGAACGGCTGATGGGCGATCCCGGCATCATCCGCGCGCGCGCCAAGATCGAGGCGACGATCGGCAATGCCAGGGCCTGGCTCGCGATGCGCGACGCGGGCGAGGACTTCGCCGATTTCGCATGGAATTTCGTCAACGGCGCGCCCCTTCGCAACGACGGCATCACCGTGCCCGCGAGCACCCCGCTTTCGACTGAAATCTCGAAGGCGCTCAAGAAGCGCGGCTACAAGTTCGTCGGGCCCGTGATCGTCTATGCGTGGATGCAGGCGGTGGGGCTGGTCAACGATCACGCCTCCGACTGCTTCCGCCGGGACGCGGGCGGCGCCTGAGCCCGCTCCAGACAGAACTGCGGCAGACCACCTCTTTCGCATCTTCACAGCGCGCGGCTCTGGTCCTACACCCGCTGCCGGAGGTCGCAGGATGAAGCGTATTGCGGTGTTGATGCTGGTCGCGGGGCTTGCCGCCTGCGGCAGTTCGAAGGAAACGTCCGAAACCAATGCCGAAGCGTCGGTTACGGCGCAGGACGATGCGGAGATCGCGGGCGCGGGCCCGTCCAACATCACTTCGATCGACGCCGCAACGGGATTTGCGGGCGGCATGCCTGCAGAAACGCCCGAATCCGCGCTGCCCCGCCCGCAGGATGCGCGGCCCAGGCCTGCGCGCGAATCTACCGCCGACAGTGACGAACCGATCGCCCCCGAACCCGTCGCCAACCTGACACCCCCCGTGGCCGTCACGACGACCAACGCCACCGTGCCGGGCCAGCCGCCGCAATAGGGCTCAGCCGTGGAAGAGCGCCCATTCCTCGATCGGCGCGCGGTCGGCGCGGAGGCGGTTGGCGGGCTCTGACATGTCCTCATGGCCGATCGCCATGCCGCAGAAAAGCATCCGCTCGGCCGGTGTACCGAGAAACCCCGTGATCGTTTCGGGATAGACCGCCCAGCATTCCTGCGGGCAGGTCGCGAGCCCTGCCTCCATCGCCAGCAGCATGAAGCTCTGCAGGAACATTCCGAGGTCGGACCATTGCGGCGGGCCCATTTGCCGGTCGACGGTGCAGAAGAGCGCGGCGGGCGCGCCGAAGAACTGGAAATTGCGCGCGAACCACATGCGCCGCGCGGCCCTGTCCTCGCGCGGGATGCCGATATGGCCGTACATCGCCTCGCCGACCTGGAAACGGCGGGTGCGATAGGGCTCGGTGAGTTCGGGCGGGTAAATGGCGTAGGCGTGCGGCTCGGCAGCACCATCGAGCAGCTTCTGCATCATCAAGGCCTTCAGCAGCACCATCGCCTCGCCCGTCACCACATCGATGTGCCAGGGCTGGAGGTTGCCCCCGCTGGGCGCGCGCGCGGCCTTTTCGAGGATCGTGCGGATCAGCACGGGATCGACGGGCGTGTCGAGAAAGCCGCGAACCGAGCGCCTTGCTTCGATTGCCTCGCTCACATTCATCCTGTCACTCCCTGCAGTTGCATCTTCGCTCTTGCCTACGTTAACGTAAACGGCAAGATCGAATTCGAACAACACGAATCCACGTACAGGAGATAGCGATGCCCACAGCCTATATCGTCGAAGCCGTCCGGACCGCGGGCGGCAAGCGCGGCGGCCGCCTTGCCGGCTGGCACCCCGCCGACATGGCGGGTGAGGTGCTCAACGCCGTCGCGGACCGCACCGGCATTGACCCGCGCGCGATCGACGATGTCATCATGGGCTGCGTCAGCCAGGGTGGCGAGCAGAGCTTCCAGGTCGGGCGCGGCGCCGTCCTCGCCTCGCGGCTGCCCGAAAGCGTCCCCGCAGTGACGATCGATCGCCAGTGCGGCTCGTCGCAACAGGCGATGCAGTTCGCGGCGCAGGCGGTGATGTCGGGCACGCAGGATGTCGTGATCGCGGCGGGCGTCGAGAGCATGACGCGCGTGCCGATGGGATCGACGGGGATGCTCTTCGCGCAGGCCGGACTCGGCAAGGCCAAGAGCCCGCGGCAGGAAGAGCGCTATCCCGGCATCCAGTTCAGCCAGTTCATGGGCGCCGAGATGATCGCGAAGAAATACGGTTTCACCAAGGACGATCTCGACCGCTATTCGCTGGCGAGCCACCAGCGCGCCGCCGCCGCGTCGCAGGCGGGCGCTTTCGAGAACGAGATCGTCGCGCTGACGATCGAAACCCCCGAGGGTGAGGAAAGCCACCGCACCGACGAGGGCATCCGTTTCGACGCGACGCTCGAGGGCATCGCCTCGGTCAAGCTGCTTGCCGAGGGCGGCGTGATCACCGCGGCCAATGCCAGCCAGATCTGCGACGGTTCGAGCGCGGTGATGATCGTCTCCGAACAGGCATTGAAGGACCACGGCCTGACCCCGATCGCGCGCATCCATAATGTGACGGTGACCGGCGGCGATCCCGTCGTCATGCTCGAGGAGCCGCTGTTCGCGACCGACAAGGCATTGAAGCGCGCGGGCCTCAACATCGACGACATCGACCTGTACGAGGTCAACGAGGCCTTCGCGCCCGTGCCGCTCGCCTGGCTGCGGCATACCGGCGCCGATCCGGCCAAGCTCAACGTCCATGGCGGCGCGATCGCGCTCGGCCACCCGCTCGGCGCCTCGGGCACCAAGCTGATGGCCACGCTGGTCAACGCGCTCAAGCGCCATGGCGGCAAATACGGCCTGCAGACGATGTGCGAAGGCGGCGGGATCGCCAACGTCACGATCGTCGAACGGCTCTGATCCTCTTTCACGTCATGCCAGCGCAGGCTGGCATCTGGCGTGGTCCCCAGAGATGCCAGCCTTCGCTGGCATGACGAACCCATTCGGGAGAAACACATGAAACTCGATTCATCGGTAGCCGCGGTCGTCACCGGCGGCGCATCGGGGCTTGGCGAGGCCACCGCGCGCGCGCTCGCGGCCAAGGGCGTCAAGGTCGCGATCTTCGACCTGCAGGCCGAAAAAGGCGAGAAGGTCGCAGCCGATATCGGCGGCATCTTCTGCGAGGTGAACGTGACCTCGGACGAGAGCGTCGATGCCGGCTTTGAAAAGGCGCGTGCCGCGCACGGGCAGGAACGCATCCTCGTCAACTGCGCGGGCACGGGCAACGCGATCAAGACCGCGAGCCGTTCCAAGGAGGATGGCAGCATCAAGCATTTCCCCCTCGATGCCTTCAACTGGATCATCCAGATCAACCTCGTCGGCACCTTCCGCTGCATCGCCAAGTCGGCGGCGGGGATGCTGACGCTTGAGCCGCAAGAGGATGGCGAGCGCGGCGCGATCGTCAACACCGCGAGCGTCGCGGCCGAGGACGGCCAGGTCGGCCAGGCCGCCTATTCGGCGTCCAAGGGCGGCGTCGTCGGCATGACCCTCCCCATCGCGCGCGACCTGATGGGCGAAGGCATCCGCGTCAACACGATCCTGCCGGGCATCTTCGACACGCCGCTGCTCGCCGCCGCGCCGCAGAATGTGAAGGACGCGCTCTCGGCGTCGGTCCCCTTCCCCAAGCGCCTCGGCAAGCCCGCCGAATACGCCAATCTCGCGCTCACCATGATCGAGACGGGCTATTTCAACGGCGAGGACGTCCGCCTCGACGGCGGCATCCGCATGGCGCCGCGGTGAGCAGAAAACCTGAGGACTGGCGGCTCGAAAGGGCCGCCTACCCCTTTGCCCACATCACCGAAACGCGCTTTCAGGATCTCGACCCGCTTGGCCACATCAACAATGTCGCGATGGCGGCGCTGTTCGAGAATGGCCGGGTGCGCTTCAACCGCGCGCTCGGATTCGACCGGCCCGCGGGCGGCATCCGCTGGCTGATCGCCAAGGTCGAGATCAACTATGTCGCCGAAGGGCATTTTCCCGATCCGATCGAGGTGGTGAGCGGCACAGGAGCAATCAACAGCCGCTCATGGTCGGTACTCTCCGCGGCCTTTCAGAACGGCGAGTGCGTCGCGACCTGCGACACCGTCATCGTCATGACCGACGCCACGGGCGCCATCGCGTTGCCCGACGACCTGCGGGCGCGGCTGGAAGCGCAAAGCGTGCGCAAGCCGGGTTAGGTGGCGCCATGATCCTCCCCAACCAAGCTTGGGGAGGATTTAATCCCCGCATTAACGCTCCAGATCCGCCTTCAACCTCCCGAGCAGCCCCACCGCCGCGGCAGCATGCGGGCCGATCCAGCGTTCGTGGATCGCATGGATTGGCAGCGGGTTGAGGTGGTTCCAGCGCTCGCGCCCCCTGCGCTCGACGATGATCAGGTCGGCCGCTTCAAGCACCTTCAGATGCTGCATCACCGTGCAGCGGTCGAGTTCCGCGAAATGCTCGCACAACGTGCCCGTGGTGAGCGGCTGGTCGCGCAGGTCGTCGAGGATCTGCCGCCGGACGGGTGCCGCCAGCGCCTTGAAAACCTTGTCATATGCATCACTGATTGACATGTTATGTTTTTATAACATAATCAGGGAACGACTCAAGGAGAGAATCCATGGACCTCAAATTCAAGGTATCCGCGCATATCTCGCGCCCGGTGCACGAGGTGTTCGAGGCGGTGGCCGATCCCGCCAAACTGTCGAACTATTTCACCACGGGCGGCGCCAAGGGCCGGCTCGAGACGGGTGCAACGGTGACATGGGACTTCCACGACTTCCCCGGCGCCTTCCCCGTCGAGGTCATCGAGGTCGTCCCAGACGAACGCATCGTTCTCGAATGGCAGGCGCATGAAGGCACGATCGACATGCCGACCGGCGAACTCCCCTCGGTCCCCGGCTATTCGACGCGCGTCACCATGAGCTTCTCGCCCGTCGACGACGGCAGTCGCACGCTCGTCTCGATCAGCGAGCAGGGCTGGCGCGAGACGCAGGCCGGGCTGCTCGGTTCCTATGACAACTGCATGGGCTGGTCACAGATGCTGTGTGCATTGAAGGCGTGGATCGAACACGGCATCAACCTGCGCGAGGGGATGTATAAGTAGCTGACTCGATTGGGCACTTGTCGACAGTCGATTGTCGTTTAGGGTCGACCTCGAATGGGGCCCAATCATCTCTTTGCCATCAGTGCTTGTGCGGCTGGAGCATTGTTGCTCCTTGGGTGGACATATCTGACAACCGCCAATCCGCGCTCGAACCGAATGTTGGCAAAGTCACTTTTTCTGTTCGTGCTTCCCGGAGCAGGAATCGTGGCTCTTCCCGATTCATTCTTCCTGTTTCCGGCTTCGATGTGGGTACTGGTACTCGTCGAAGAGGTCTTGAAGGCCACGGCCGCGTCGACGGAGGCGCAGCCCTTGAACAGATTCTGGCTCGTTGTTCTCTTCGGAGCGTGGGAACTGATGCTTGCCAAGCCGACTTGGGCACTGACGCACGGAGCTGCGTTTAGCTACATGGACAGGTTGGAAATACTCGGGCTTCTCGCGGCAGCGGGTGTTGCGGTTCTTATGCACGCGGTCACGGCGGCAATATATGCATTCCGCTTCGCCGGGAAGCTCTGGGCCGCGCTCCTCGTAAGCTGGGCACTACACACAATTTTCAATGAGTCCGCAGATTTGCTGGGTCCATCTATCGCCATGTCCGGCGTTCAGGTCGTGATTCTGACGATTATCCTCGCGGCGTTGTGGCCGGCCTCGTTGGTTCGCACAGCGAACGAAAGTTCCCGCTAATAGCGGTAATCCCGCCTACGCTCTGTGCATCTAATCCCCAAATTTCGGCGCGCGCTTCTGCATGTTGGCCATCACCGCCTCGATCTGGTTGGGGGTGCGGATAACAAGCGCCTGCTCGACGCTTTCCAGATCGAGCACCGCCGCGGCATCGCCGTCGGCGGCGAGGTTATAAAGACGCTTGGCACCGCGGATCGCGTGCGGGTTGCGGTTCGCGATCTCGTGCGCCAGCGCCATCGCCTCGGCATGCGGATTGTCAGACAGGCGCGTCGCGAAGCCGAGCCGTGCCGCCTCCTCGCCGGTGAATTCGCGGTTGGTGTAGGTCAGTTCGCGCAGCACGTCGTCGCGCACCAGCGTGCGCCACAGCGCGATACCCGCCATGTCGGGGACGAGGCCCCATTTCATCTCCATGATCGACATCCGTGTCTCCGGATGGACGATGCGGATGTCGGCGCCCGACATGATCTGGAAGCCGCCGCCGAACGCAACCCCGTGCACCGCGGCGATCACTGGCACCGCCAGCTCGCGCCAGCCCCAGGCAACATATTGGAAGAGATTGGCCTTGCCGTGCGTCCGCGCATGGATGTCGAGATCCTTGCCCGCCACGCCCGCGGCCATGCTTGCCATGTCGAGCCCCGCGCAAAATGCGCGCCCCTCGCCCGAGAGCACCACCGCACGCAGCCCCGGCATCGCGCCAAGCTCGTCGATCGCCGCGGCGATCCCCTCGAACATCGCCTGGTCAATCGCGTTCATCTTGTCGACGCGGATCAGGCGGACGTCGGCGACACCATTGTCGAAGGCAATCGAAACGCGGTCGTTCATCTCTCAATCCATTTCATCTGTCGTCATGCCAGCGCAGGCTGGCATCTGTGGTGGCCACGCGAGATGCCAGCCTTCGCTGGCATGACGTGTGAAAGTTACACAATCCGGCCCTCGCCCTTGCCCCAATAGCGATCGCGCAGCAGCCGCTTGTACAGCTTGCCGGTCGGATGGCGCGGCAGTTCGGCAAGGAAATCGATCTGGCGCGGTGTCTTTACCCCCGACAGGCTTTCGCGGCAAAAGGCGATCAGTTCGGAGGCAAGCGCCTCGCCCGCCTCAGCCATATCAGCGGGCTGCACCACCGCCACCACGCGCTCGCCCATGTCGGGGCACGGCGCGCCGATCACCGCGGCGTCGGCGACTTTGGGATGCGTGACAAGGTGGTTCTCGATCTCCTGCGGATAGATGTTCACGCCGCCCGAAATGATCATGAAGCTCTTGCGGTCGGTGAGGTAGAGATAACCCTCTTCGTCGAGCCAGCCGATATCGCCGATCGTGCGCCAGCCATGCCGGTTCATCGCCTCCGCGGTCTTCTGCGGATCATTGTGATACTGGAATTCGCCGCCGCCCTCGAAATAGACCAGCCCCTCGGTACGCGGCGGCAGCTCGTTGCCCTCCTCGTCGCAGATATGGACGATGCCGTGCATCGCCCGGCCGACCGAGCCCTTGTGCGTCAGCCATTCGGATGAGCGGATCGAGGTCAGCCCGATCCCTTCCGACCCGGCATAATATTCGTCGATCACCGGCCCCCACCAGTCGATCATCGCCTCTTTGATCGGGATCGGACATGGCGCCGCCGCGTGCACCGCCGATTTGAGCGAGGATACGTCGTAGCGCTTGCGCACCTCTTCGGGCAGCTTGAGCATGCGGATGAAATGCGTCGGCACCCACTGGCTGGCATCGACCCGGTAGCGCTCGATCAGCTTCAGCGCTTCCTCGGGATCGAAATGGTCCATCATCACCACGGTGCCGCCAAGCCGGTGGATCACCATGCTCCAGCGCAGCGGCGCCGCGTGATAGAGCGGCGCAGGACAGAGATAGATGCTGTCCTTGCTGAAGCCGTAGAGCAGCTGGGCAAGCTGCGCGAGGACGCTGGGTCCGTCGATCGCCGGGTCCTCGGGCAGCGCGACACGAACGCCCTTGGGCCGCCCCGTGGTGCCCGAGGAATAGAGCATGTCGACTCCCGCGCTCTCGTCCGCGATCGGCGTTTGGGGCATCGCCGCGGCTTCGGTGATCCAGTCGCGATAGCCCGCGCGCGGCGCGCCGATCACGAACGCGGGAAGGTCGGGGAAAAGGCCGGGCAGCGCATCCATCACGCTGCCGATGCCCTCGGAGATGACGAGCATCTGCGCGCCGCTGTCGCGCACGATATAGTCGATCTCGGGCGCGGTCAGCCGCGACGGGATGCACACGAAGAACAGCCCCGCGCGCTGCGCCGCCCAGGCAAGCTCGAAGAAACGGACATGGTTGTCGAAGAGGAAGGCGATCGTGTCCCCCCGCGCGATGCCCGCCGCGCGGAACAGATGCGCGCCCTGGTTCGAGCGTGCATCAAGCGTGCGATAGTCGAGCGTCTCGCCGGTGGGCGCAAAGATGACCGCGGGCTTTTTCGGTGTGTTCGCGGCGTGGTGAAAGGGGTGGCTCAAGGCAGGCTCTCCGTCTCGACGGTGGGCGGATCGCAAGCGCCTGCCCTTTCCGTAAACGTCATCCTACACATGCGCGCGCGGCGCTGTCACCAGCCCCGGTGCATTTTTCGGTCGGGCAGGCGCGATTTTCGATCGGCGCGGCGAAGCGATAGCCCGCGCCCTTGACGGTTTCGATCATCGCGCGATCGAAACCGCGATCGATCTTCGCGCGCAGCCGCGACATATGCACCTCAACCACGTTGGTCCCGGGATCGAAGCCGAGCTGCCACACCGCCGCCAGCAGCGCGCGCCGGTCGAAGATCGCGCCGGGATTGCGCGCGAGGCAGAGCAGGAGCTGGAACTCGCGCTGCAGCAGCGCGATCTCGCGGCCGTCGCGCCAGACGCGACGCTCGAGCCGGTCGATCGCAAGCCCGCCGATTTCGGTGCGATGTGCACAGGGCGCGCGCGGACGCACCAGCCTTTGCGCGCGTAACGCCAGTTCTTCGGCAAGGCAGGGATGATCGACCACGTCATCTGCCCCGGCGCGCAGCGCGCGGATGGGCGCCTCGGCGGTGGCCGCGGTTGTCAGCACGATCACGGGAAGGTGCGCGCCAACCGCACGGAGCTGATCGAGCCTTTCGACAAAGTCCGAATCGTCGAACCCAATGACCAGATCGAAGGCATCACGCACGACGTCGCGCAGCCACAGCGGATGCGGCGAAAAGCGGACGGTGAAGCCGGAGCCGACGGCAAGGGCGTGGCCGATCCGCGCAGCAGGGCCTTGCTCGGCGCCCGCAACCAGAATCTTCACCATAGTGACGACAAATCTGTGCGCCTCCCCGGCGGTAGGACGCCATTCATCGCACACGCCGCTGGCTAGCGTGGCCAAGTGACTCCGTTATGGATGCAAAAGCGCGCGATCGTCGTCGGGTGCGCGGGCGCAATCGATGTCGCGCAGCGCGTCTGCGCAGGCGTGGCTGACGAAACGATTGCCGCTCGCCACCCCGCGCACATAGCAGGTCGCGCGCGCCGAAGCGTCGGTCTCCACCGACGCCAGCGCCCGCCAGGCGCTCCATCGGACGCGGTCGCTGGGGTGGTGCTCGGCAAAATGCGTCGCGACATCGATCGCGTTGCCGCCACCATAATGCACGCCGAGCGCAAGCAGCGCCTCAAGGGGCGCGCTGTTCAATATGCCCGCCACCGCGCTCTTGCCGATGTCGAAGCGATACTGGTCGAGCCAGAGCTGCTCGGGCAGCGCCTGGACGATGTTGAGCGACACCGACATCGCATCCGCGGGCAATTGGAGGTGGACGTCGCGATGCGCGCGATAGAGCATCGTCCGGCCCGGCGCGAGCCGCGAGCGCTCGACGAAGCGGAGATCGACATGTTCGCCGGCAAGGCCGGTCACGGCATCATGATCATATTCATAATATTCGCTCCAGTATCCGGGGCCCAGATAGCCCACGGTCAGGAACGAGAAATTGTGATCGTGCGGCACACCATAGAAGAAGGGCGCGGTGCCGCTTGCGCGCATCACGCTGTCGTCCATCGCGGGCCAGAAATTGGCGCGGATGAAGTATTTCGCGGCGGCGCGGTGGAGCATGACCACCTGCGCGCCATAGCGGTTGCCCGCCATCTGGTTGCGGCAGCGCGCCTTGAGTTCGGCGATCGCGATGTCGGTCAGGAAATGGCGGTTGTTGGCGAGCTGGCGCAACCAGAGTCTGGCGGCGGCAAAGCTCTCCTCGTCACGCGGATCGAAATCGGCACTGTCGAGCCGCGCGGCCAGTTCCTCCAGGCCGATCGCCTCGTCGGTCTCGACCTCGATCAGGCGCGGCATCGCGGCGACGTCGTCCTGACCGGGGATCTCGCCGCGACCGTCGCCAGCGTCTTGCACGCCGCGCGGCGCACCTCGTCATGCGGGTCGTGCCTCGCCATCTGCTCGAGCAGCGGCAGGGCCGCCGCCGGCGCCAGCGCCAGATATTCGCGCATCGCATGCCAGCGCAGAAAATGCGGTTCGCCGGCCAGCGCATCGTGGAAGCACGCGGCCGCGTCCTGCCGCCCTGCCATACGCAGCAGCGTGAGGAGCATCTGGCTGCGCGACGCGCCTTCGTCGTTGGATGCGACGCCCAGCAGCGCGCCGTCGGCCGCATCATATTCGCGGCGCAGCGGTGCCTGCCCAGGCCTCAGCGTCGCGCGCAGCATCACGATGTCCGACAGGCACGATTCGATGACGTAGCCCCGCCGGCGCCCGTCGATGATCATCACATCGGCGTCGCGGCAGATTTGCGTCGCGCCCGAGCGACGACACGCCTCTCCGTCGCCTTCCCAGAAGCGCAGCCTTGCGCCACCGGCGCGGTGAAAGCGGATCACCGATACCGCGCCGCCGAGCCCCACCGATCCGGCCCCCCGCCCCAGCGCCTTGCGCGCCGCGATGCGATCCGCCGACGCCACCGCGAGCGTGACCGTCGCAATGCGATGATCGAGAACCACGATCCCGCGGTGGATCCCGTCATCGATCGTGGGACAGGGCGGATCGAAGAACGGCTCGTCCGCCTTTGCGGTCATGAGATCGTCGATCAGACTCCCGACGGGATCGCCTGCGGCGAACCGCACGGCGATCGCGGCCGCTGCGACATCGGCATTGCCGCCAGCGCAGTCGTCCAGCGTGCGGCTCAAGGCTTCCCGCGCCGGATGATCTCGCCATACCATCGCGGCGCGGCTGCGGGCAGCGGTCAGGGCGACCCTTTCCTCCGCCAGCCTGGCGAGAATTTGCATGCGGTTGCGCACGCCTGGTATCGGCCGCCGGCGCTCAGCCGCCGGGCATCGGCGGTTCCGAGACGACGACCCCGATCACGATGTTGAAGATCAGGTCGCCAGCGACCTCGACCTGATGCACGGCGCCGTACAGCCCGACCGGCGTCTCGAGTTCCGCCACCCGCCCGATGTCGAACTTGCCATCCTCCATGTCCGCCCCCGTCCCTCGTTGCACGCGTCAGGGGCTAACGCCCCGTGAAAGTGGTGGGAAATTAAATCCGTGTAATGTTGCGTTGCGGCCCCCGGCGCAGCGCGCTACGGCCGCGTGGCGAACCAGTTTCAGGCAGCAACGAATGAACAACGCACCCGCGACCGAATTCGACCCCGCCCGCTTCGTCGGCGTGATGAGCCGGCAGGGGCATAACGGGCTGCTCGGCATCGGCTATCTCGCGCATGGGGCGGATTGGTGCGAGCTCGCACTGCCCTATGACGATCGCCTGGCAGGCGATGTCGAGACGGGCATCCTGGCGTCGGGTCCGATCATCACGCTGATGGACATGGCAACGAGCATCTCGATCTGGGTGCGATCGGGAATCTTCCGCGCCCAGGCAACGCTCGACCTGCGCGTCGACTATCTTCGCCCCGCCACCCCGGGCAAGACCGTGATCGGCCGCGGCGAATGCTACCGCATCACGCGCAATATCGCCTTTATCCGCGGCCAGGCGCATGACGGCGATCCCGATCACCCGATCGCGCACGCCGCCGGCACATACATGTTCCTGTGAGGTCGATCGCATGAAGTCACTCCCGCCCTATGCGCAGACGCTGAGGCTTTCGGTGGTCGACATCGAAGGCAGCGCGCCCGTGCTCGCCATGCCCTTTTCGGACGATGTCCTCGGCCGTCCCGGCTTCATCCATGGCGGCGCGCTCGGCGGCATGCTCGAAATGGCCGCGATCATGGCGCTGCACGGCGAATTCCCTGACGACGAAAAGCCGCGCTTCAAGCCGGTCAACATCACCGTCGACTATATGCGCGGCGGCCGTGACAAGGAGACGCGCGCGATCGGCAAGGTCACCCGCGTCGGCACGCGCATCGCCAATGTCGAGGCCATCGCCTGGCAGGATGACCGCAGCAAGCCGATCGCGGCGGCGCGGATGAACATCCTGATCGTGCGTGAGAGCGAACCCAGCGACGCTTAAATCATTCGTAATATCTGTAACTTACGCACCACTCGATCCGTTTTGGAGACCAGAGCCGGTGCAACTCATTAATGACTCAAGCGGCGCGACGGCCATCGAATATGGCCTGATCGCCGCGCTCATTTCGCTCGCGGCGATCATCGCCTTCCAGATGCTCGGCCTGTCGCTGGTCGATACGCTGGGCACGCTGACCAACGCGATGCGTGGCGCCTGACGCGCTTTATGCGTCGATGCTGCCGCCGAGGTGCGCGTTGACCATGCCGCCATCGACGGTCAGCGTCTCGCCGATGACATAGTCGCCGGCGCGGCTGGCGAGGTAGATCGCCGCAGCCGCCATATCCTCCTCGGTGCCGATCCGGCCCGCGGGGATGCGCTTCGCCACTGCATCGCCATGATCACGCGCCGCCTTGTTCATCTCGGAGGCGAAGGCCCCCGGCGCGATCGAGGTGACGTTGATATGATCCGAAACCAGCCGCGCGGCGAGCCGCTTGGTGAGGTAGATCAGCCCCGACTTTGACGCATGATAGCTGTAGGTTTCCCACGGGTTGAGCCGCTGCCCGTCGATCGAGGTGATGTTGATCACCTTGGCGGGACGCTGGGCGCTTGCCGCCGCCTTGAGCGCGCCATGCAGCGCCTGCGTCAGGAAGAAAGGCGATTTGAGGTTGAGGTCCATGACCTTGTCCCAGCCCTTTTCGGGGAACTGCTCGAAGGGTTCGCCCCACGCTGCGCCCGCATTGTTGACGAGGATGTCGAGCTTGCCCTCCTTTTCCGCGAACTGTTCGGCGAGTGCCTTGCACCCCGCGACGGTCGAGACGTCCTGCGGCAGCGCGATGCAGTTGGGACCGAGCTCCTCAGCGGCCTCGAAGCACGCCTCGGGCTTGCGCGACGAGATATAGACCTTCGCGCCCTGCGCGATGAAACCTTCGGCGATCCACTTGCCGATATTGCGCGATCCGCCGGTGACGAGCGCGACACGGCCCTCGAGGCTAAAGATTTTGCTGAGATCCATGTTTCCATTTCCTTCGTCATGCCAGCGCAGGCTGGCATCTCTGGTGGCCACGCAAGATGCCAGGCTTCGCTGGCATGACGTGATTACTGGTGCGCCTACCCGCCCCTTTTGATCGTCTCGCGCGCGATCACGATCTGCTGGATCTGGCTGGTGCCTTCGTAGATGCGGAACAGGCGGACATCGCGGTAGAAGCGCTCGATCCCGTAGTCCGCGATATAGCCCGCGCCGCCAAAGATCTGGACCGCGCGGTCGGCAACGCGGCCGACCATCTCCGATGCGAAATATTTCGCCGCAGCGGCCTCCATCGTGACGTTCTCGCCCGCGTCCTTCCTCGCAGCGACATCGAGCACGAGTGCCCTCGCCGCAAGCAGCTCGGTCTTGCTGTCGGCGATCATCGCCTGGATAAGCTGATGCTCGGCGATGGGCTTGCCGAACTGCTTGCGTTCGACGGCATAGGCGACGCTATCCGCGATCAGCCGCTCGGCGACCCCGATGCAGACGCCCGAAATGTGCAGCCGCCCGCGATCAAGCACGCGCATCGCGACCTTGAAGCCCTCGCCCTCCGCACCCAGCATATTGGCCGCGGGAACGGGCACATCATCGAAATGGACGTCGCAGACATGCGCGCCCTGCTGCCCCATCTTCTTCTCAGGGATTCCGATGCGCAGCCCGGGCAGGTCGGCGGGGACGAGGAAGGCCGACACGCCGTGCGCGCCTTCGCCGCCCGTCCGCGCCATCACCGTGAAGAGCGAGGCCTTGTCGGCATTGGTGATGAAGCGCTTGGTGCCGCTGAGCCTGTAGACATCGCCATCACGCACCGCGCGCGTCTTCACCGCGACGCTGTCCGACCCGACATCGGGTTCGGTGAGCGCGAAGCTCGTGATGATCTCGCCCGATGCGATGCGGGGAAGCCACTCGGCCTTTTGCGCGGGCGTTCCCGCCATCACCAGCCCCTGGCTGCCGATCCCGACATTTGTGCCGAAGGTCGATCGCATCGCGGGGCTCGTCCGCCCCAGCTCGAAAGCGACCTTGAGCTCCTCGGTCATCGACAGGCCGAGCCCGCCATATTCCTCGGGGATCGACATGCCGAAGAGGCCGAGCGCCTTCATTTCGGCAACGATGTCCTCGGGAATCTCGTCGCTCTCGGCGACCTCCGCCTCGCGGGGGCGAAGCCGCTCGGCGACGAAGCGCCGAACGGTGTCAATCAGGGCATCGAAGGTTTCGGTGTCGAGCGGCATCGTCTTCTCCACCCCTCCCTTTCAAGGGAGGGGAAGGGGGTGGGTGAAGCAGCACGGCCGGCTCGATGCCGGCTGGGCTGCTTTTGGGGCGGTGAGCTTTGTCACTCCCCCACTCCAACCCCTCCCCTGAAGGGAAGGGGCTTGGTTCAGTTCAATACCCGTGCATCCGCGCCACGCGATCCGCGTGGAAATTCGCGTCGCCGAAGAACTCCGCGAGCGCGCGGTCGCGCTTCATATAGAGGCCGATGTCGTACTCGTCGGTCATGCCGATGCCGCCGTGCATCTGGACGCCTTCCTTGACCGAAAGCCCCGTTGCCTGCGCAGCCTTGGCCTTGGCGACCGCGACCATCAGCTCGGCCTTGTCGCTGCCCTCGTCGAGCATCTGCTGCGCCTTGAGGACCGCGGCGCGCGCGACCTCCATCTCCGAGTAAAGATGCGCCGCGCGGTGCTGGAGCGCCTGGAACTCGCCGATCAGTCGGCCGAACTGCTTGCGCTGCTTGAGATAGTCGACGGTCATGTCCATCGCGCCCGCGCCGACGCCGACCTGCTCCGCTGCCGCGCCCGCCCGGCCCGCGTCGAGCAGCTTCGTCAGCACAGCCCAGCCATTGTCGACTTCGCCGATCACCGCGCCACCATCGACCTCGACCCCGTCGAAGCTGACATGCGCGCCCATCGAGCTGTCGACCAGCCGCGCGGCCTCCATCGAAAGATTGGCCGCGTCCTTCTCGACCGCGAAGAGGGTCAGCCCCTGCGTCTCGCCCGCGCTGCCGCCGGTGCGCGCCGCGACGATCAGCATGTCGGACGATGCGCCCTGGACGACGAACTGCTTCCTGCCCGTGAGCTTGAAGCCGTTGCCCGAGCGCTCCGCCTTCATTGCGATCGCCTGCGGGCGATGCTTGGCGCCCTCGTCGATCGCGAGGCCAAGCACGGTTTCACCCGACAATATGCCGGGGAACCAGCGATCGCGCAGGCCCTTATCCGCGGCCTTGAGCGCCGACACGCCGGCAACCGAAGTGGTGAGGAAGGGTGACGGCGTAAGGTTGCGCCCGATCTCCTCGAGCACGATCCCCGCCTCGACATGACCGAGCCCCAGCCCGCCATCGTCCTCGGGAATGAGGATGCCGGTGAAGCCGAGTTCGGCGAACTGCTTCCACAGATCGTGGCTGAAGCCGTCCTTGCAGTCCATGTCGCGGAACTTGCGGAAGTGCGTCGTCGGCGCCTCGGTCTTCATGAACTGGACGGCGGTGTCCTTGAGCAACGCCTGATCTTCGGTGTGGTAGAGTGGCATCCTGTCTCTTCCTGTTATTCGTTTCGCCCCGGCGAAGGCCGGGCCCGATGGTGCGGGGCCCAGGATCGCCTGAATGCCAGCCTGCGCTGGCACGACGCTTCGTGACTGTGGCTACGCCCCCGGCAGGTCCAGGATGCGCTTGGCGACGACGTTGAGCATCACCTCGCTCGTCCCGCCCTCGATGGAATTGGCCTTGGTGCGCAGCCACGCGCGCGGTTTCGCGCCGCCCTTGGAGGCTTCGCTTTCCCATTCGAGCGCGTCCGATCCGCCCGCGGCCATCACCAGCTCGTGCCGGCGCTTGTTCAACTCGGTGCCGAAATATTTCATCATGTTGGGCTGTGCGGGATGGCCCTTGCCCGCCTTCATCTCGTCGATGAACTTCTCGCCCATCGCGCGGAACGCCAGCGTGTCGATGTCGAGCTTCGCCATGTCCGCGCGGAGAAACGGATCCTCCGCCATCAGCTCCTTGTGCATCGCACCCACCGACCCCATCGGCGCATTGCCCGCACCCGAGATCATCTCGCGCTCGTGGCCGAGCAGGTATTTCGCGACGTCCCAGCCGCGATTGAGTTCGCCGACGATCTGGTCCTTGGGCACCTTCACATTGTCGAAGAAGGTCTCGCAGAAGGGCGAGTTGCCCGAGATCAGCTTGATCGGCTTGGTCGACACGCCTTCCGACGCCATGTCGAACAGCAGAAAGCTGATGCCCTTGTACTTGTCGTTCTTGTCGGTGCGGACGAGGCAGAAGATCCAGTCGGCCTTGTCTGCGTAAGAGGTCCAGATCTTCTGGCCGTTGACCACCCAGTGATCGCCCTTGTCCTCACCGAAGGTCTGCAGCGACACGAGGTCCGAGCCCGAGCCCGGTTCCGAATAGCCCTGGCACCAGCGAATCTCGCCGCGCGCGATCTGGTTGAGATAATGGACCTTCTGCTCCTCGGTGCCGAACTTGAGGAGTGCCGGGCCAAGCATCCAGATGCCGAAGGACGAAAGCGGGCTGCGGCAGCCGAGCTTGGCCATCTCCTCGCGCAGGATCTTGGACTCGGCGGGACTGAGCCCCGCACCGCCATAGGGCTTGGGCCAGTCGGGCACGGTCCAGCCCTTTTCGGCCATCCGGTCCATCCAGACCTTCTGCGCCTCGCTCTTGAAGACCGGGTTGCGGCCGCCCCAGCAGGCGTCGCTCTCGTCCTTGACGGGCTGGCGCATTTCGGGCGGGCAGTTCGCCTCGAGCCAGGCGCGCGTTTCGGCGCGGAACGTTTCCAGATCGGACATCAGTCTCTCCCGATTCTCATTTTCGAATTTCCAGTATGCTTGACGAAAACGTCAACAAAGTCCAGCCTCGATCGCAAGCCGGAAAACCGGTCCCCCGATCGTAACAGTCGAGAGGTGCGTATGGAGAGCAGGACGGACGCGGCCAGCCTGGCCCGGCGCGTCGAGGACGAACGCGCGATCAGGCGCCGCGGACTCACGCTGTTCCTGCTCACCGCCACCTATTTCTTTTCATACATGGACCGGCAGATTCTGGCGATCCTGCTCGAACTGATCAAGGCCGATCTCAATCTCAACGACACCCAATTGGGGCTGCTTTCGGGCCTCGCCTTCGCGATCTTCTACGCCGGGCTCGGTATTCCCGTCGCGCGACTCGCCGATCGCAGCAACCGGCGCAACATCATAGCCTGGTCGCTCGCGATCTGGAGCGCGATGACCGCGATTTGCGGGATGGCGCAGAATTTCATCCAGCTGCTTATCGCGCGGATCGGCGTCGGTATCGGCGAGGCGGGATCGAGCCCGCCCAGCCATGCGATCATCGCCGATCTCTACCCCCCCGAAAAGCGCGCGGGCGCGATGGGAATCTATGCGCTGGGCGTCGTGCTGGGTGCGGGTTTCGGCACGATGATCGGCGGCTGGCTCGCGCATCTCTATGGCTGGCGTGTCGCGATCATCGCGGTGGGGATTCCCGGCATCCTGCTCGCGGTGCTCGTACGGCTGTTCGTCGTCGAGCCGCGCCGCGGGCTGAGCGAGACGAAGCCGCTGAGCGACGAGGCGCGTCCCTCGCTGGCGCAAGGATTCGCAAGCCTCTGGGCCAACGCGGCGGCGCGGCACCTCGTGATCGCGGTGACGCTGACCTCGCTCATCGGCTATGCGCTGACCGCTTGGGCGCCAAGCTATTATCAGCGCAGCTTCGGGCTCACCCTCCCCCAGATCGCGCTGATCCTCGCACCCATCCTCGCGGTGGTCGGCTCGATCTCGGGCGTGGTGGGTGGCAAGCTCGCCGACCGCTGCGCCAGGCGCTACGGGTTGCACGCGCAGAGCTGGCTGGTCGCGATCCTCAAGGCGATCGCCTTTCCGTTCGCGCTCGCGCTCTACATCGTCCCCGACGTCAATCTGGCACTGATCAGCTACGGCATCGCGCTGCTCTTCCAGAACAGCTATCTCGGACCGACCTTCGCGCTGATCCAGGGACTGGCGCCGCTGAAGCTGCGCGCGCTCTGGGCCGCGATCACATTGCTTGTCATCAACCTGATCGGGCTTGGCCTTGGGCCAACGCTGATCGGGTTGCTGAGCGATCTCTACCGTCCCGCGCTGGGCGCAGAGTCGCTGCGTTACGCGCTGCTCACAATGGCAAGTGTCACGCCGTGGGCAATCTGGCATTATTGGCGCGCCGGCGTGCATCTTCGGAACGCCGCGGGCACAGTGGCACCGGCGCAGAAAGCCGTAGCGTAATACCGTCCGTCATTGACCATACCGAAAGCTCGAATATGCTCGACGGCAAAAATGGAGAGGTGTTGCGATGAGATTCGCGGGCAAGACGGCGGTGATCACGGGGGGCGCTTCGGGGATCGGACGCGCCACCGTCGAACTCTTCGCCGCCGAGGGCGCGACCGTCATCCTGGGCGACATCGACAGCGATGCCGGCCATGCCATCGAGACCGCTTCCGAAGGCCGTATCCACTTCCGCCGCTGCGACGTGCGCGCCGATGCCGACATCAAGGGGCTGATGGATTTCGCGGTCGAGCGGGCCGGCGGGCTCGACATCGTCTTCAACAATGCGGGCGCCGGCGGCACGCGTGCAAAGATCGACGAGATCACCGCCGAGGAATGGGACGACACGATGGCGCTGCTGCTGCGTTCGGTCGCGCTCGGCATCCGCCATGCCACGCCGCATCTCAAAGCGCGCGGCGGCGGCGCGATCGTCAACACCAGCTCGGTCTCGGCGCTCAATTCGGGCTATGCGCCCACGACCTATTCGGTCGCCAAGGCGGGCGTGCTCCATCTGACCAAAATCGCCGCCGCCGATCTCGCGCAATACGGCATCCGCGTCAACGCGGTCGTCCCCGGCTTCATCCTGACCAACATCTTCACGGGCGCGCTCGGGCTTTCGGGCGAGGACAAGGCGAAAGCCGACGCGATGATCGGGCAGATGTCGGCGCATGCGCAGCCCGTCGCGCGCTCTGGCAGTTCCCGCGACATCGCCGAGGCGGTCGCCTATCTCGCTTCCGATGCCGCGGCTTTCGTGACGGGCACCGACCTGCTCGTCGATGGCGGAATGCTGATCGGCCCGCGCCACAGCTGGGATCCCGCGACGCCCGGCTTGTTCGACATGATCGCGGGGCCGCAAGCGTGAGCAAGGCTTCGCACTCCCTCCCACGTCACGCCCGCGCAGGCTGGATCCCCTTGCGTCATGCCAGCGCGGGCTGGCATCTCCGTCAAAACAAGGCGCGTAGCTGTCCAAAAGATGCCAGCCTACGCTGGCATGAAGCGGGAAGGTGGTATGCCGTGCCGGAAGGGAAATCATCGTGACCGTCTCCGGCCGCGTGCCGATGGGCACCAAGCTCAGCTACGGTTTCGGCGCGGTCGCCTATGGGATCAAGGACAACGGCTTCTCGGTCTTCCTGCTGCTCTTCTACAACCAGGTCGTGGGATTGCCCGCGGACCGCGTCGGCCTCGCGATCATGATCGCGCTGCTCGTCGACGCCTTCATCGATCCCGTGGTCGGCCATCTTTCGGATCAAACGCACACACGGTGGGGGCGGCGCCATCCCTGGCTCTACCTCTCGGCCATCCCGATCGGGCTGGTCTGGCTGCTGCTCTGGAACCCGCCCGAAACCTCGCCCGGCATGCAGTTCGCATATCTTGTCGGCATCGCGATCTGCGTGCGCGCGGTGGTCTCGTGCTACGAGGTTCCCTCGCTCGCGCTCGCGCCCGAGATCACGCGCGATTATCACGAACGCACCGTCGTGCTGCGCTACCGCTTCCTGTTCGGCTGGGCGGGCGGGCTCATCATGCTCGTTCTCGCCTTTGCGGTGCTGCTCGTTCCCGAGCCGGGCTATCCAACAGGCCAGCTCAATCCCAATGGCTATCATCGCTTTGCCGCGGTCGGCGCGATGATGATGGTCATCGCCGTCCTCGTCTCGGCGATCGGCACGCACCGCGCCTATGCGCGACGGCACGCGGTCGCCCCCGAACGGCTGCCGCTCGTCCCCACCTTCCGCGCGATATTGTCGACGCTCAGGAACCGGCCCTTCCTGATCCTGATGGGCGCAGCGGTCTTCGCCTTTGCCAATCAGGGCCTCACCTTCGCGCTCAGCAACTATCTGCTGCTGTTCGTGTGGGAATTCCCGCAGATCGCCTTCATCATCTATGCGCTGGCGCTGTTCGCGGGCGTGGTGCTCGCCTTCTTTTCGGTCGCAGCGATCTCGAGGCGACTGGGCAAGAAGGGGGCCGCCGCGGCGCTCGCCATCGCCAGCATCACCATCGGCACGCTGCCCTATTGGCTGCGGCTGTTCAACCTGTTTCCCGCCATCGGCTCGCCCTGGCTGATGCCCGCCTTCCTGACGCTCGCCGGCCTGTCGACCGCGGCGGCGGTATCGGTGATGATCCTGACCACCTCGATGATGGC
Source organism: Sphingobium sp. FW306-1B-F04DB (assembly GCF_058781925.1). NCBI lineage: Bacteria > Pseudomonadati > Pseudomonadota > Alphaproteobacteria > Sphingomonadales > Sphingobiaceae > Sphingobium > Sphingobium sp. FW306-1B-F04DB. The sequence continues at coordinate 21,643 of NZ_JBYSXE010000062.1, forward strand.
CGATGTGACCGAGTCGTCCGAACTCGAGACGGGCAAGCGCACCGAGGGGCTGTTCTTCGCGGGTTTCTTCTTCACGCAGAAATGTGTGACGGGGATCGGCATCTTCTTGTCGGGCGTGATGCTGAGCGCGATCGGCTTCCCCGAGAACGCGCAGCCCCGCGCGATCGATGGCGCGGTCGTCGACCGGCTTGCGCTCGCCTATGCCGGTATGTCGGTGGTGCTCGGGCTGTGCGCGGCCTGGGCCTATACCAAATTCCCCTTCGGCCGCGCCGAGCATGAGGCACGCCTTGCCCAACTTGCGGTGACGGCGCTCGCCGAAGCGCCCGAAAAAGCCGAGGCTTCGCCACCCGCCGGGCTGGCAAAATCCGATTTCGCCTGACAGACACGAACGCAATAGACGGAGAGAGCGCCATGGATTTCACCCTCAACGAACGCGAAACCTATTGGCGCGACCGCGTGCGCGACTTCATCGAGAAGAACGTCCGCCCGCGCGACCATGACTATCACGAGCAGCAGAAGCAGGGCGACCGCTGGAAGGTTCTGCAGGTCATCGAGGACGAGAAGAAGAAGGCCAGGGAAGCCGGCATCTGGAACCTCTTCATGCCCCCCTCCTCGGGCCACGCGCCCGTGGACGACAGCTTCGCGTTCGACGGCCCCGGGCTCACCAACCTCGAATATGCGCTCTGCGCCGAGGAAATGGGGCGCATCGGCTGGGCGTCCGAGGTGTTCAACTGCTCAGCGCCCGACACGGGCAACATGGAGGTGTTCCACCGCTACGGCACGCGCGAGCAGAAGGAACAGTGGCTCAAGCCGCTGATGAATGGCGAGATCCGCTCCGCCTTCCTGATGACCGAGCCCGCGGTCGCCTCGTCCGACGCGACCAACATCGAGACGCGGATCGAGCGCGACGGCGATCACTATGTCATCAACGGCCGCAAATGGTGGTCCTCGGGCGCGGGCGATCCGCGCTGCAAGATCGCGATCGTGATGGGGAAGACCGATTTCGAGGCCAAGCGCCACCAGCAGCAGTCGATGATCCTGATGCCATTGGACGCACCGGGCGTGAACATCCTGCGCCACCTGCCCGTCTTCGGCTATGACGACGCGCCGCACGGCCATATGGAGATCGAGCTCAAGGACGTCCGCGTCCCCGTCGACAACATGCTGCTCGGCGAAGGCCGCGGCTTCGAGATCGCGCAGGGCCGCCTCGGGCCGGGCCGCATTCACCACTGCATGCGCACGATCGGCGTCGCCGAGGAAGCGCTCGAGAAGATGGCGAAGCGCCTGCTATCTCGTGTCGCCTTCGGCAAGCGCATCGCCGACCACAGCGTCTGGGAACAGCGCATCGCCGAGGCGCGCATCGATATCGAGATGAACCGCCTGCTCTGCCTCAAGGCCGCCGACATGATGGACAAGGCAGGCAACAAGGCCGCGCAGGGCGAGATCGCGATGATCAAGGTCGCGGCACCGCGCATGGCGCTGCGCGTGATCGACGACGCGATCCAGGCGCATGGCGGCGCGGGCGTCTCCGAGGATTTCGGCCTCGCCAGATCCTATGCGGGCATCCGTACGCTGCGCCTGGCGGACGGGCCCGACGAGGTCCACAACCGCTCGATCGCACGGATGGAATTCGGAAAATACGGCAACCGCGAAACCGCCGCGATCTCGAGCGGCGATGTGGGAGTGTCGCGTTAATGCTAGGGATGCGCGCTCGCTGCTCCCCTCCCTTCCAGGGAGGGGTTGGGGGTGGGTGCG
>NZ_JBYSXE010000063.1:0-22081 GCF_058781925.1 Sphingobium sp. FW306-1B-F04DB
CCCGCGCACCGCGAAGCGTTCGAGCAGCACGGGAAAGCGGGTCTCGAGTATCTCGGGGTCGGTCAACCGACTGTTGGTCATGTGCGTCTGCACCGCGCTCGCGCCGTCGAAGCCCGGCCCCGCCCCCGCGCCGCCCGCGATCGTCTCGTAATATTGGTAGCGATCGTTGCCGAAGGTGAAGTTGTTCATCGTCCCCTGTGAGTTGGCGAGCGCGCCCGTGGCCGCGAACAGCGCATCGGTGATCGCCTGGCTCGTCTCGACATTGCCCGCCACCACCGCCGCAGGATAGCGCGGATTGAGCATCGAGCCTTCGGGGACGACCAGTTCGATAGGATTGAGGCACCCGTCGTTCATCGGGATCGCATCGTCGACCAACGTGCGGAAGACATAGAGCGTCGCGGCGCGGCAGATCGAATAGGGCGCGTTGAAATTGTCGGGCAGTTGCGCGCTCGTGCCCGTGAAGTCGATCCGCGCCGAGCGCGCCGCGCCATCGACGCTCACCTTCACCGCGATCGCCGCGCCATTGTCCATCTCGACGCGCGCTTCGCCATCGGCGAGACCCGAGATCAGTCGTCGCACCGCCTCCTCGGCATTGGCGATGACGTGGCGCATATAGGCGTGGATCACCCCGGCCCCATATTCGCCCGCGACGCGGCGCAGCTCGTTGGCGCCCTTGGTGCACGCCGCGATCTGCGCCTTCAGGTCGGCGATGTTGCGATCGGGATTGCGCGCGGGCCATTGCCCGGCCGCGAGCATCGCGCGCATCTCTGCTTCGAGGAAGCGCCCTGCATCGACCAGCAGCATATTGTCGATCAGCACCCCTTCCTCGTCGACGCTCTTGCTGTCGGGGGGCATCGATCCGGGCGCGATTCCGCCGATATCGGCATGATGGCCACGCGCGGCGACAAAGGCGTCGGGCTCGGCGCCGCCTTCGAGGAAGACGGGCATGATCACGGTGATATCCGGCAGGTGCGTGCCCCCGCGATAAGGCGCATTGAGCACATAGGCATCGCCGGGTTTCATCCCGCGCCCGTCGCGCGCACCGCCGCGCGCCTGGATGATCGTGCGGATGCTGTCTCCCATCGATCCCAGGTGGACCGGGATGTGTGGCGCATTGGCGATCAGCGCACCGTCGCGATCGAACAGCGCGCAAGAAAAGTCGAGCCGTTCCTTGATATTGACCGAGCTCGCGGTGTTCTGGAGCGCGACGCCCATCTCCTCGGCGATCGCCATGAAGAGGTTGTTGAAGATCTCGAGCATCACCGGATCGACGTTCGTGCCGATCGCGGGCGCGACCGCCCGGGGCACCGCGCGCGTCAGGATCAGGTTACCGATCGCATCGACCTCTGCCTGCCAGCCCGGCTCGACCACGGTGGTGGCCGAGGGGTCGATGATCAATGCGGGGCCGGCAAGCAGCGTTCCCGCGCCCAGCGTCGCGCGGTCGTGCACATCGGCGCTCAAATCGGGTTCGCCCGCGCCCGCCGGTGCCTGCAACCCGCCGCCCGCATCCTGCGGCTTCCCCACCGCTTCGGCGATCAGCGTCTCGACGATCACCGGTGTCTCGGGCGCGGTGAAGCCGAAGCGCGCCTCATGCTGCGCCTCGAAATCTCGGCGCATCGCCTCGGGCGCATCGAATGCGACTTCGAGCGTGCTGTCGCTGCCGTCATAGCGCAGCGCCGCACGCTTCAGCACCGTGGTCGCCGCAAGCGGCAGTTGCTGCGCCGCGAGCGCATGGGCCGCCGCTTCGGCGAGCGCGTCGATGCGCGAAAGGTCACTGCCCAGCGGCAGCCCGCAGCTTTCCTCACGCAGCACGTTCACATCGGCAAGGCCCATGCCATAAGCCGAGAGCACGCCCGCGAGCGGGTGGATCATCACGCGTTCCATGCCGAGCGCGTCCGCGACCATGCACGCGTGCTGCCCACCCGCGCCGCCGAAACAGGCGAGCGTATAGCGCGTCACGTCATGCCCCCGCGCGATCGAGATCTGCTTGATCGCGCTCGCCATGTTCTCGACTGCAATCCTGAGGAAACCCTCCGCGATTGCCTCCGGCGCCTTGTGCTGGCCCGTCGCTGCGGCAATCTCGTCGGCCAATGCTGCGAATTTGCTGCGCACAATTTCGGCATCTATCGGCTGGTCGCCCTCGGGTCCGAACACCGCGGGGAAATGCTCGGGCGTGATCTTGCCGAGCAGCACGTTGCAGTCGGTGACGGTCAGCGGCCCGCCGCGGCGATAGCAGGCAGGCCCCGGCACGGCCCCCGCCGAGTCCGGCCCCACCCTGAACCTGCTGCCGTCGAAGCTGCAGATCGATCCACCGCCCGCGGCGACGGTATGGATTTCGAGCATCGGCGCGCGCACGCGCACGCCAGCGACCATCGTCTCGTTGGTCCGTTCGTAGGTGCCCGCATAGTGCGACACGTCGGTCGAGGTGCCTCCCATGTCGAAGCCGATGATGCGGTCGAAGCCCGCCTCGGCGGCGGTCTTGACCATGCCAACGATCCCGCCCGCTGGCCCCGACAGGATCGCGTCCTTGCCCTGGAAGCGTGCGGCATCGACCAGCCCGCCGCTCGACTGCATGAACAGCAGCTGCGTATCGGCGCCCAGCGCGGCGACGACGCGGTCGACATAGCGCCGCAGCACAGGCGAGAGATAGGCATCGACTACGCTGGTATCGCCGCGCCCGACCAGCTTGATCAGCGGGCCCACCTCGTGGCTCGCCGAGACCTGCGTGAAACCGATCTCGCGCGCCATCGCGGCAAGTGCTTCCTCGTGCGCGGTCCAGCGCCAGCCGTGCATCAGCGCGATCGCGATCGCGCGGAAGCCGGCGTCAAATGCCGTTTGAAGTCCGGCGCGCGCGCTTGCGGCGTCGAGCTGCCGGAGCACCTCGCCCGAGGCGGTCACGCGCTCGTCGATCTCGACCACCCGCTCATATAAGGGCTCGGGCAGCTCGATATGTCGCGCGAAGATCTTCGGCCGCGCCTGATAGCCGATCCTGAGTGCGTCGCCGAAACCGCGTGTGATCGCGAGCAAGACGCGCTCGCCCTTGCGTTCGAGCAGCGCGTTGGTCGCGACCGTCGTGCCCATCTTGACCGTCTCGATCGCGCGGCCGTCCTGTTCCGCCATGAGCCGGCGAATGCCCTCCACCGCCGCATCGGCATAGCGCTCGGGATTGTCCGAGAGCAGCTTGGTGGTCAGCAGCCGCCCGTCGGGCGTGCGGGCGACGATGTCGGTGAAGGTGCCGCCGCGGTCGATCGAGAAGGCCCAGTCGCTCATCGCGCCGACAGCACCCGCGCGGTGATCGCGTCGAGCCGCGCCATCAGTTGCGGATCGCGCTTGTCGGGCGCGGTCATCAGCGCGGCATCAAGCACCGTGTCGATCGGCGACGCTTCGCGCACCGGCGGCAAGGCCTGCGCGAATTCGACGACCAGCCGTTTCGCGACATCGCCATTGGCCCTGAGCTGCGCGATCACCGCGTCAGCCTCGACATGCGCCTCGCCATCGCGCCAGCAATCGTAATCGGTCACCATGCCGATCAGCGCATAGGGCAGCTCGGCTTCGCGCGCGAGCTTGGCCTCGGGCATCGCGGTCATCCCGATCACGTCGCAGCCCCACTGGCGGTAAAGCAGGCTTTCGGCGCGCGTCGAGAATTGCGGCCCCTCCATCACCAGATAGGTGCCGCCCTCATGCACATCCGCGCCCGCCCTGCGCCCCGCTTGGCCGAGCATCGCCGAAAGCCGTGGACAGACGGGCTCGGCGACCGAGACATGCGCGATCATGCCGTTGCCGAAAAAGCTCTTTTCGCGCGCGAAGCTACGATCGACGAATTGGTCGATGACCACGAACTTGCCCGGCGGCAGTTCCTCGCGCAGCGATCCGATCGCCGAGAGCGATATGAGATCGGTGCAGCCCGCGCGCTTCAATATGTCGATATTGGCGCGCGCATTGATCCCGCTTGGGGAAAGCGGGTGTCCCCGCCCATGGCGTGGCAGGAACGCGAACTTCACCCCCGCGATCCGCCCGATCCGCAAATGATCCGAAGGCTGGCCCCAGGGCGAGGCGACGGGAATCCATTCGGCGTCCTCGAGCCCGTCGATATCGTACAGGCCCGATCCCCCGATCACGCCGATCACCCATTCGTTCATGCCCGATTCCGTCACCCTGAACTCGATTCAGGGTCCATGAACACTGTCGGCGCAGAATCGGCAAGGTTCGTGTTCATGGATGCCGAAACAAGTTCGGCATGACGTTCAGTGCCTAGTCGGCATCTCCGCGATCCACTGGCGCAGCAGCGCCACCGCTTCCTCGTGCACGGTCGCGCGGCCGACCTCGGGCATGGCGATGCCGGGCTCCGCCGTGTTCATCCGGTAAAGCAGGATCGACTGTTCGGGATGCCCCGGTGCGATGTCGAGCGCGAGCCCCCCCGATCCGCGCCCCGCCGCGACGGGCACTTTGCCGACGCCGATTGCCACCGCGCTCGGCTCCTCATAGGCCAGGAAAAGCCCCGAATTGCTCGCCGCACCCTGGCGGCTGTGACAATGCGCGCAATTGACGTCGAGATAGGCGCGCGCACGCTGGGCGAGATTACCCGAGCGAGGATCGTCCCAGCGCGGCAGGCGCGGCGCATCGACGGGCGCCTTGTCCAGCACCCCCGCGCGATATAGCCGCTTCAGCCGCGCACCGTTATTGAGGTTGCGCGCCTTGGGACCGATCGGCACCACCGCACCCGCGCTTCCGTGGCATTCCTTGCACTGGTTCTGGTTGGGCACCGCATAGCTGATCTCGCGCCGCGCGCCCTTCGCATCGATCCACGATATCGGCATCCGCGTGCCGCCGCGCTTGAGCACCGCCTCGGTGCGTTCGGCATTCCAGACATAGGGGAGCGCCACCCAGCCGCTTTCCCTCCGCAGCAGCAATCGCGTCTCCAATATGCGGACATCCTTGTCTGGCGCGCGCATGTCGGCGGGATAGCCAAAGCTCTTGATGAGCGCGCTCCCGACCGGGAAATCGAGCACCCCTTCGGCGGTGTAGCCGACCGTCTTGCCCGGCGGGACATAGATGAAGCGGAACTTCTCGGCATAGTCGGAGAAGAGCGGGGTGTTGAGCGCATAGGGCTCGACGCGCGCATTGGGCTTCGTCGCCGCGGCATCGGTGAAGAAGCGGAAATCGGAAAGCCGGGGCGGCAGCGTATCGCCCAGGATCAGTTCGTCCGCGACGGGCGGAGGCGGCGCCGCGCTGGTGAGCGCGAGCCAGCCAAACAACACACCCAGCAACCGGATCACTTGATCGCCGCTTCCATCTGCGGTGGCAGCACGACGGCGGCGGGTTCCGTGATCGGCGTTCCGCCCGAGAGATCGACGGGCGCGGGCTTCGCCTCGGTCACGGGCGAGGTGGGTTCGGCGAGACCCAGCGACAGCACGGGCACCTTGTCGCGCACCTGCACGACCGCCTTGCCCTTGCCCGTGCCGTCCCACAACACGGGCGGGATGCCGCCGCCGAGCGCCGCGGCAAGCTGCGCGCCGCCGTCGAAACCCGGCGCCCAGCCCGCACGGCCATGCTGGTTGTCGCGCACCACGATGTCGCGTGCGAGCGGGTCATATTTGGCGTCGTCGAACGGCTTCTTGTACGAAACGACCATCACGTTGGCGGTCGCATTGTCCGCCAGCGTGTTCTGGAACACATGAACGTTGCGGTTTGCCATCAGCATCACCCCGGTGCCGACGGGCACGGTGGCGACGATATTGCCCTTGGGTGCGAAATTGGGCGTGTCGTTGTTCACAACCTGATTTCTGAACACACGCACGTCGCGTCCGCCCATCTGTGGCAAATTGGGGAGGTCGAAGACAAGGATGCCGCCGGTGTTGCGCGTCGCGGTGTTGCCATAGACATCGGCATTGTAGCTGTTCTCGATCTCGATCCCGGCGACGTTGAACATCGCGGTCGAGTTGCGCACAACAATGTTCCTGGACTGACCGACATAGATGCCCGCGTCGGATGCGCCCTTCACAGTCACCCCGTCGATCAGCACGTCGCTCGATTCGACGGGATAGACGCCGTAGGCGCCGTTGGTCTCCCTGGGGCCGCCCGTCCATTCGACGCGCAGATTGTGATAGACGACGCGGTCGGCACCCTTGGACTTGATCCCGTCGCCCTTGCTGTCCTCGACCGCGAAATCGCGCAGGATTACGTCGTCCGAGGTGACGAGCAGTCCCTCGCCCGCGGCCAGCTGGTTCCTGAAGCTCAGCACCGTTTTGTCGGGCCCTGCGCCCTTGACCGTCACCTTGGCAACGTCGAGCGAGAGGCCGTCGGTCAGCTCGAACCGACCCGGACCGATCTCCACGGTGTCGCCCGGCGCAGCCTCGATCAGCGCGGTCTGGAGGCGTTCCTGCGCATCACGGCCCGGCGTGACCGCGATCGTCTTTGCCCAGCCGGGCGCGGCAAGCAGCGCTATCGCGGTCACTGCATATTTCAGCGTCATCCTCAACGGCCTCATGTCATGCATGCCAAGGCTCCTTTGACCTCGGGATGCCGGGCGCTTACAGGAATGTCAACGAAGGCGGTCCGCTGAGCCGCGCGTCAAGAAAAGGTGCTCCGTGATGAAGTCCGCGTTCATGATCCCCGCACTGCTGCTTGCCGCCACGCCAGCATTTGGGACGACACCGGTAACCGGCAACTGGGTCACCCAGGACGGCAAGGCATTGGTCGAGATCGGGCAGTGCGGGAAGATCCTCTGCGGCAAGATCGTGCGCATCCTGAAGCCCACACCCGGCCGTCCGCAGACCGATATCAACAATCCCGACGCGAAGCTCAAGAACCGGCCGCTGATCGGGCTGCCGATCCTGACAGGCTTCACCGCCGATGGCGCCGAGTGGACGGGTACGATCTACAGTCCCGAGGAAGGCAAGAGCTACCGCTCGGTGCTCCAGCGCAACGCCAATGGCACGCTCAAGGTAAAGGGCTGCATCGCGGTATTCTGCCAGACGCAGACCTGGAAGCCGGCGCGATAGGTCAGGCGTTCGCGAGGCTACGCTTCATTCCGTAGAGCAGATAGACGACGAGCCCGAATCCGTTCCAGATGAAGAACCATTTCTGCGTCTGAACGGGCAGGCTCAGGAACAGATAGATGCATCCCGCGATCGCGACACCGCCGACAAGCCAGGCCGCTGGCGTACGGAAGGGGCGATGCGCATCGGGCGCGCGACGGCGCATAACCAGCATGCAGACCGATACCGAGATAAAGGCGATCAGCGTGCCCGAATTGGCGAGCGCCGCGATCTCGTCCAATGGTACGAGCCCCGCGATGACCGACACGAACAGCGCAGTGATCAGCGTGATCCGAACGGGCGTGCCACGCTTCGGCGAGATTCGGGCAAGCGCCGGCGGCAGGAATCCGTCGCGCGCCATGACGAGGAAGATGCGGCTCTGGCCATAGAGAAAGGCAAGCAGCACGGTGGGGAGCGCGATGACCGCCGCGGCTGCCACCACGGTCGCGACGCCCGGCTGGCGGACCTCGCGCAGGATCAACGCCAGCGGCTCGGGGCTGTTGGCGAATTGTGTGAAGGGCAGCGCACCTACCGCCGCGGCCGCCACGACCATGTAGATCAGCGTGCAGATGAGCATCGAGCCGACGATCCCGATCGGCAGGTCGCGTTCGGGCTTCTTGGTCTCCTCGGCAGCCGTGGATATCGCGTCGAAGCCGTAAAAGGCGAAGAAGATGATCGCGGCCGCAGCCATCACGCCACGCTCGACGCCGTCGGGATTCATGTGCTTGCCAAAGCCGAAGGGCATGAAGGGTTCGAGATTGGCGGCGTTGAAGTGCGGTAGCGCGACCGCGACGAACAGCGCCAGCGTCACGATCTTGACCACCACAAGCACCGCGTTGAGCGTCGCGCTCTCCCTGGTGCCGAGCATCAGCAGTCCCGCGACGACCGCGATGATGAAGATCGCGGGTAGGTTGATGATCCCGCCAAGTTCGGGGCCCTGCGCCAGCGCCATCGGGAAATCCAGCCAGGCTTCGAGCAAAGGCGCCGCATAGCCCGACCAGCCGACCGCGACCGTCGAGACGACGAGCGAATATTCGAGGATCAGGCTCCAGCCCACGACCCAGGCGAACACCTCGCCCAGCACACCGTAACTGTAGGTATAGGCGCTGCCCGAGGCGGGCATCATCGTCGACATCTCGGCATAGGCGAGCGCGGCGCACGCGCAGATCACGCCCGCTATCGCGAAGGAGACCAGCACCGCGGGGCCCGCGCGATCGGCGCCGACGCCGATCAGCGTCAGAATGCCCGTGCCCACGATCGCGCCGACGCCAAGCGCCACCAGATGCGGCCAGGACAATGTCGGGGTGAGGCGATGCTCCTCTGGCTGGTCTTCACCGGTGAGAATCGTCTTCCGCCGCAACAGTCTGTTCATATCCGCTCCTGATTTCGCGCGGACGATAATGCAACGCGCGCCAATGTCGAGCGCGTGCCGCCGCTCAGTTGGGCGCGAATCAATCTCAACTCATCTGGTTGACAAGAAATCCGCATTGCGGGGGCAAGCAAATCTTGTTTCGCTCTTCTCAACTGAAACAGTAGTCAATGCGTGACTCATGATCCGGGGGATGAAATGACGACTGCACATCGACGAATCCTGCTCGCCGGCGTGGCGCTTCTCGCCTGCGCCACGCCTTCGCTTGCCCTTGCCGAAACCGCCGAAACCGCGGTGGCCGCTGAAGACGCCGAGCCCCAGGCGCGCGCCAGCGACGCCGCGGGCGAGATCGTCATCACCGCGCGTCGGCGCGAGGAACAGGTCCAGGATGTACCGATTGCGGTCGCAGTGGTGGATTCGCGCACGCTCGAAAGCACGGGCAGCTTCAACATCAGCCGGCTGCAGCAGATCCAGCCGACGCTACAATTCTACACCTCGAACCCGCGCAACTCGGCGATCAACATCCGCGGCATCGGTGCGCCTTTCGGGCTGACCAATGACGGCATCGAACAGGGCGTCGGCATCTATATCGATCAGGTCTATTACAACCGCGTCGCCGCAGCGACGCTCGACTTCCTCGACATCGAACGGATCGAGGTGCTCCGCGGCCCGCAGGGGACGCTCTATGGCAAGAACACCACCGCGGGCGCGGTCAACATCACCTCGCGCGCGCCCAGTTTCGACTTTGAGGGCCGCGCCGAGGTCTCGATCGGCAATCTCGGCTTCAAGCAGGCCAAGGCATCGATCTCAGGGCCGCTGACCGACGACGTCGCGATCCGGCTCGGAGTATCGACCACCGATCGCAACGGCACGATCAACAACGTCGTGACCAATCAGCGTGTCAATTCGCAGGATAATCTCGGCATCCGCACGCAGATCCTGTGGCGCGCGACCGACAGTCTCAACCTGACGCTATCGGGCGATTACAACGTGCAGGACCCCGTCTGCTGCGTGCAGATTTTTGCGCGCGTGGGCGCGACGCAGCGTCCGTTGAACCGGCAATATGCCGCTCTCGCTGCCGCGTTCGACTACGTGGTACCGAGCACCGATCCCTTCGATCGACTGACTGACCTCGACGCGCGCCTGCGCGCGCGCAACGAGGTGGGCGGGCTTTCGCTGCGCGCCGAATGGGATCTGGGGGCTGGCACGCTCACCTCGGTCAGCGCCTGGCGCTATTGGGACTGGACGCCCTCGAACGACCGCGATTTCACCGGTCTGCCGATTACCACCAAGTCCGAGAATCCGACGCGACAAAAACAGTTCACGCAGGAATTCCGCTACGCCCAGTCGGGTGACACGATAGACTTCGTCGTCGGTGCTTTCGGCTTCTATCAGGAAATCCGTACCAGCGGCCTTCAGGTACAGGGACCCGCCGCCAGCCGCTGGCTGCTCAATCCGCCCGCAGGCGGCTGCACGCCGACATCGACCTCGCTCGCATGCGACCCCAGCGTGCTCAATGGCCTGACCGCGACCAATGATATCCGGCTCGACAACACCAGCCTCGCCGCCTTCGGCCAGCTCACCTGGCACGTCACCGACAGGTTCAGCATCCAGCCGGGCGTGCGCATCAACTATGACAAGAAGGAAGGCCTCTACAGCTCGGTCGTGACCAACGGCCAAGGCCAGCTCGTCACCTTCGCCAGCACCGATCCGCGCATCGTTGCGCAGCGTGGTGTGCTTGCGCCGCAGTTCTTTGAACCCAACTTCAGCGACTGGAACCTATCGTACGACCTGACTGCGTCGTACCACATCACGCCTGACATCATGGCCTACGCCACCTATGCGCGTTCGTTCAAATCGGGCGGCGTCAACCTGAACGGCGTGCCTACCGACGCCGCCGGCAAGCCGATACTTGCGGCGGGAACGGTGAAGCCCGAGAAGGTGAACCATTTCGAGGTCGGACTGAAAACGCAGTTCTTCGAAAAGCGTGTGACGCTGAACCTGACGGGCTTCTGGACCGAAATCGAGGACTTCCAGGCGAATGTCACCAACGGCCAGCTGGGCGTGTTGCGCGGCTATCTCGCGAACGCCGAAAAGGTCCGCGTCCGCGGGATCGAGGCCGATTTCTCAGCGCGCGTGTCCGAGCGCTTCAACATCTACGCCAATGGCGCCTTCACCGATCACGAATATGTCCGCTTCCCCGACGCGCCCTGCCCACCCGAACTGTCAGGCGGTACCACCGCGGCAGCGGGCCAGACTCCATCGCCCCCGGGTACGCCCGGCGGCATCAGTCCCGCCAATTGCGACATTTCGGGGCAGTGGCTACCCGGCATTTCCAAATGGGCCTTTGCCTATGGCGGCGAGTACAACCTGCCGACCACCGTCTTCGGCGAGGATGGCGAGGTCTATTTCGGCGTCGACGGCAGCTATCGCTCCAAATTCTCGTCCAACGCCTCGCGGTCGGCCTACACCGATATCGGCAGCTATGCGCTTGCCAACTTCCGGCTCGGCTTCCGCACCGACGACGGGTTCAACATCTTCGGCTGGATCCGCAACGCGTTTGACGAGGACTATTTCGAACAGCTCGCGGTCACCCCGGGCAATACCGGCCTGATCGCGGGGCAGCCGGGCGATCCGAGGACCTATGGCCTGACGCTGTCGGCCCGCTTCTAGGATCATCGCCGCCACCACCCCGGATGGCGGCGGTGACAGCCACGGGCGCGAAGTCACGCACGCGCCCGTGGCTGGCCTTTTGCGTAGCCGAACGATCAGCGCTGACGATATTCGTGCGTGACGATCTGCTTCAGCCCGTGCAGCCGCACGACCCGGCCGCCCTCGCAGACCGGTGCCGCGGTAAGCCGCATCCAGCGGTGCTCGCCCTGTGCCGACCAAATCTCGGCATCAAGCGTGAAGCCGCGTTGATGCCGGATCGCATAGGCGCGTAATCGCTCCATCGCGGCGCGCGAGCCCTCGCAATAGAGCGCCACCGCCTCGGCACGCGCAACGGGCGCATCGACGGGCAATCCGAAAATGTCATAGACCTCGGCCGTCCAAGTCAGCGCGTTGTCGCGCAGGTCGCACTGCCACAAACCGATTCCGGGACGCGCGAGCTGCGTCGCAACGAGTCCGGTCGCAAGCGCACCCTTGAACGCCGCAGGATCGTGCAGATGGCCCAGATCGAAACGTTGCCCGCGCTCGAAGAGCGGCCAGCTATGATTGATCTGCAAGGGTTCGGTTGGCTTCAAGGCATGGCCTTCTGCGACGGCGGATCGACAATATGCGTTTCGCCTTAACAACTTCTGAGCCCGACGTCGCCCCTCGAGGCGCAGCGGTCAGCTATAGTCGGGATCGTCCATCCACGGCGCGAAATGGGGCATGTCCGCCGATACGCGATCGGGATAGCTGGCGGCACGCTTTTCGAGGAAGGAGGAGACGCCCTCCTTCGCATCAACGCTCGCGCCGCGCGCCCAGATCGCGCGGCTGTCGAGGCGATGTGCCTCCATCGGGTGCGCGGCGCCGAGCATACGCCACATCATCTGGCGCGTCAGCGCGATCGAGACGGGCGCGCTTTCGGCGGTGAGTTCCTGCGCAAGCGCCCGCGCGGCGGGGATCAAGTCCTCGGGCGCATGGAGCGAACGGACGAGCCCGCCCGCCAGCCCCTCCGAGGCGTCAAAAACACGCCCCGAATAGCACCATTCGAGCGCCTTTCCGATGCCGACGATGCGCGGCAGGAACCAGCTCGACGCCGCCTCCGGAACGATTCCGCGCCGCGCGAAGACAAATCCGAAACGCGCGCCGTCGCTCGCCAGCCGGAAATCCATCGGCAGCGTCATGGTCACGCCAATACCCACCGCAGGACCGTTGATAGCGCCGATCACGGGCTTTTTGCAGTTGAAGATCCGGAGCGTCAGCATGCCGCCGCCATCGCGCACGCCGGGGTGGCTGTAATCGACACTGCCATCGGCGCGGACCGGCGAGCCGACATCGTTCCATTTCTCACCGCTTGCATAGTCGAAGGTGGCGCCGCCCGCGCCCAGATCGGCGCCCGCGCAGAAAGCGCGCCCCGCGCCGGTCACGATCACCGCGCGCACAGCGTCATCGGCGTCGGCGATGTCGAACGCGGCGATCAGCTCCTGCATCATCTCGCGGGTGAATGCATTGAGCCGGTCGGGGCGGTTGAGCGTGAGCGTGAGGATGCCGTCGCTGACATCGGCGGTGATCGTGCTGAACGGGCGCATCATCCCTCCTGCGGGGCGGTTTGCGTTATTGCGGAGACGCCGGAGCCTTGGCGGCGATCGCCTCCTCCACCTCGCCCAGCCGATCCTTTCCGAACCACAGTTCGCCGTCAACGACGAAGGCGGGCAACCCGAACACACCATGATCGACCGCCGCCTGGGTGTTGCCGATCAGCCTGCTCTTGGTTTCCTGCGTCTGCGCGCGATCGGCTAGGCGATCGACGGGCAGCCCAGCTTCGGCAAACGCCGCGCCAAAGGTCTGCGGATCGTCCATCTTGCGCGGATCCTCCCACATATAGTGCCAGGCCGCTTCGACGTAGCGATCGAACAGCCCCTCGGCCTCAGCGGCGACTGCGCCGCGCATCAGCATCAACGTGTTGACGGGGAAATAGGGGTTCATGCGGAAGGCGAGGAGCCGGTGCTTCTCGATGAAGCGCTCAATCTCGCGATGCTCATAGGCCAGCTTGGCGGGGATGCCGGCAAAGGCGGAGGTCGGCGCCTGGTTGCCCGTCGCCTTGAAGATGCCGCCGAGCAATGCTGGCACGCGCCGGAACCGGACCCCGGTCCGCGCCTCGATCCCGGGCAACACGCGCCAGGCGAGATAGGCATTGGGGCTGCCGAAATCGAAATAGAAGATCGCATCGGTCATCGCGGTGCCTTTCACCATGTCTCGCCAAAGGGGCGCAGATCGAGCTCGTGCGTCCAGGCGTCTGGCGTCTGGCGGTGGAGCTGCCAATAGGCCTCGGCGATCGAGGACGGGTTCATCAGCTTTTCCTGCGGCACCTCGGCGCCCGTCGATTGCGCGATGCGGTCGCGTACCCAAGCGGTATCGACGGGCGAGTCGATGACGAGATGCGCGACATGGATATTTTTGGGCCCCAGTTCGCGCGCCATCGACTGCGCGACCGCGCGCAGCCCGAACTTGGCGGCCGCAAAGGCGGCATAGCCCGAGCCGCCCCGTATCGATGCGGTGGCGCCGGTGAAGAAGATCGAGCCGCCGCCATTGGCCAGCAGATGCCGCGCCGCTTCGCGCCCCGTCAGGAATCCCGCATAGCACGCCATTTCCCAGACCTTGCGGAACACGCGCTCGGTCGTATCGAGGATCGGGAAATTGACGTTGGCGCCGATGTTGAACACGCAGAGCTCAAGCGGCGCCGCAGCATTCACCTTCTCCAGAAAGCCGACGACCGCCTCTTCATTGCGCGCATCGACGCTGTGCGCGGTTGCCTGCCCGCCCGACGCCGTGATCTCGTCGACCAACCCTGCGAGCTTGGTGCCGTCGCGGCGGGCGAGATGGAGCTGATAGTCTTCGGCCGCGAAGCGGCGCGCGATCGCGCTGCCGATGAAATCGCCCGCGCCGACAATCGCCACGCTTGCATTGCCGCCCGCCATCATCGTCTCCTTGTCAGTCTCTTTTTAAGACTTATAATGCGCGACCGAGAAGAGAGTCAAACGGAAGGGCGGCCATGCAGTGGAAAGACCTGCGCGACGAACAGTGTTCGCTGGCGCGGACGCTGTCGGTGATCGGCGATCGTTGGACATTGATGGTGCTGCGCGATGCCTTTCTGCGCGTGCGTCGCTTCGACGACTTCCTGGACTCGCTCGGCATTGCCCGCCGCGTGCTGACCGAGCGCCTCACCAAGCTCGTCGAAGAAGGCATATTGGAAAAGCGGCTCTACCAGGAACGCCCCGAGCGATACGAATATCGACTGACCGCCAAGGGGCTTGATCTGTATCCCGCAATCCTCGCGCTGGTTCACTGGGGCGATCGCCACTATGCGGGGGATGACGGCCCGCCGCTGCTGCATCGGCACAAGACCTGCGGCCATGATTTCCGGTCGGTGATGACCTGCTCCGAATGTGGCGAACCCGTGCATGCGACCGAGGTGGAGGCGCGGCCCGCCTCGGTTGACACGGGACCGCGGCTCGCGGACAAGCCCGGCATCATCGAGGGGACAGCCAGACGCGCGCCATGACCGACAGCATCAAGCTCCACGACAGCTGGAAGGCGCCGCTGCTGCCCGAATTCGAGAACCCTTACATGGCGTCTCTGCGCCAGTTCCTGATCGACGAAAAGGCGCGCGGGAAGCGGATCTTTCCCAAGGGCGGCGAATATTTCCGCGCGCTCGACCTCACCCCGCTCGACCGCGTCAAGGTCGTGATCCTCGGCCAGGACCCCTATCATGGGGAAGGGCAGGCGCACGGCCTGTGCTTCAGCGTACGTCCGGGCGTCCGGCCGCCGCCGTCGCTGGTCAACATCTACAAGGAGCTGGAGGCCGATCTGGGGATCGCGCGCCCGGGCCATGGCTTTCTCGAACATTGGGCGCAACAGGGCGTGCTGCTGCTCAACAGCGTGCTCACCGTCGAGATGGCGCAGGCGGCATCGCATCAGGGCAAGGGGTGGGAACGCTTCACCGACGCGATCGTGCGACTGGTCAATGATCACGCCGAGCCGGTGGTATTCATGCTCTGGGGTGCTTATGCGCAGCGCAAGGCGGCCTTTGTCGATACGTCGCGCCACCTCGTGCTCAAGGCCGCGCATCCCTCGCCCTTGTCAGCGCATAATGGCTTCCTCGGCTGCCGGCACTTCTCGAAAGCCAATGCCTTTCTTGAAGCCCGGGGCTTGGGCGCGATCGACTGGGCCCTGCCGGCGCATTCCTGACACCCTTCGGCCGGCGAATTGCGAATCGTCAATGCGTTAAAGGCGCTCGTGAGTGAAAGGGCAGCGCTGTACCGTGTCGAGTGCGAAACGTTCTGGGCGCCTTCCGTCAACAAGGCGGATGGCGACCTTGCCGCCAGCCGCGCTCACGACGGGCGGCTTCTGATCATGCGGAGGGAACGGGACATGGGCGCGGAAACTGCACTGAAGAGCCCGACGTTCATAATCGAGAAGAACGGCAAGCATTATTTGTCGACCGGCGTGCTGGAATATGATCCGGCGAAGACGATCAGCCTGACCGAGCAGAATGGCGTGGCGGGTATCAAGACGGCGTTCGCCGGTGGCCCCAAATTTCATGCGGTCGAGGTCGATACCACAACCGTCACGAGCTTTGCGCAAACCGGGCCCAGGCGCTTCTCCTCCCCGCTTGCCGGCGGCGGTGCACTCGGGTTCCGCGGTCCTACTTTCATCATTGCGAAGGACGCGAAGCATTATCTGACCACGGGCGTGCTGGAATATGACAGGGCCAAGGCGATCAGCCTTACCGAAGAGAATGGCGTCCTCGAGCTACAGCGAGCATTTGACGGCGCCCACAACAGATTTGAGGCTGCCGAAGTAGCCACGGCGACAGTCACCCCCTTCGCACAGACCCGACCCAGGAACGTGGTCATCATTGGGCCGTGATGCTGTCGGCGGCTGCGCGATTGCGGGACAGTTCCGTATTGGCGAGCGCGCGTCGCATGGGCCGCCAATGCGGCGTGACGCGGCTTGCCGACATAACCCGGCTCGATCGGATCGGCCTGCCCGTTTGGCAAGCGGTTCGCCCGGCGGGACATGCGCTCAGCGTGCATCAGGGCAAGGGCGCGACCCCCCGCGACGCGATGATCGGTGCGCTGTGCGAAGCGATCGAGAGCCATTGCGCCGAACAGGTGGCGCCCGATGGCCCCTTTTGCCCGGCGCGCGCGCTACCGCGCCCGGCCACCTTACCCGAGTTCAGCGACCTGGCCGCAGATCGCTCGATGCCGCCCGAACGCGAAGCGGCCATCCAGTGGTGCTCGGCCGAGGAGATAGCGACCGGCGCGCCAGCATGGCTGCCCTTCGACTTCGTCTCCCTCGATCTGACGCGCGATTGGGATTCGCCTTTCGATCGTTCGAGCGGGGGCCTTGGCGCGGGGGCCACGGAAGCCCGAGCCCGTCAAAAGGCGTTGCTCGAGCTACTCGAAAATGACGCGGTCGGCCGATGGGAACGACTGGATCTCTGGTCGTGCATGCAGACAATCGTCGACCTCGATAGCATATCGCTGGACTGGTTCGGGAAATGGCGAGCGCGGCTGCACGCGCTTGGCATGGCGCTGACGGTCTGCGCGTTGCCCGCCGTGACCGGGCACCCCGTCTTCGTTTGCCTGCTCGTCTGCCATGATCGGGCCACGTCTTTTGCTACGTTCATGGGGTCGGCCTGTCATGGCGATGCCGGGACGGCGCTGTTCGGTGCATTTGCCGAGGCGGTGCAATCGCGGCTGACGCTGATCGCAGGGGTGCGCGACGATGCGCTGCCGTCGGCATATCGTCCGCCTGAGGACGCCTTGCCGACGCTCGGCCCTCTGCCCCCGTTGCCGCCCGGCTTTCAGGCGCTGCGATGGGAAGCGACCCGCGACCACCCGATCCTGCCCAACGACATCGCGGACGCGCTTCACAACGCCGGCTACGGGCCGGCCTTGAGCAAGACGCTATCTCCGCCGGACTCCGAAATCGTCGTGGTCAAGGCCTTCGTTCCCGGGCTTGGCTCGCTGCAGCGCACTGCCCGGGGGGAAATTGCGCCATGCGCGTGATCGCCTTTGCGGGTCCCTCGCTCGATGCTGCGGCGCGCGCAGCCCTTCCGCAGATCGCATGGCACCCTCCCGCCGAAGCGGGCGACCTGTTGCGCCTCGCCGTGGATCCGCCCGACGCGATCTGCCTGATCGACGGCTATTTCGATCAGCGCCCCGCGGTCCGGCACAAGGAGATTCTGCTGCTGCTCTCGCGCGGCGCACGCATCTATGGCGCGAGCAGCATCGGCGCATTGCGCGCCGCCGAGATGGACATCTATGGCATGGTCGGCGTCGGCGCGATCTATGCCGCCTATCGCGATGGCAGGATCGAGGGCGATGACGAGGTGGCGCTGCTCCATGCCCCCGCCGCGCTCGATTGGCGCCCATTGTCGCTGCCTTTGGTCGATGTGCGCGCGACGCTTGATACCGCACACGCGTCAGGCATCATCGCGCATGCCGAACGACACAGGCTGCTCGCGGCTGCCGCCGCGATCTTCTATCAGGACCGAGACTGGGCCGCGATCCTGGCAGCAGCCGGCCGGCCATCCGCAACGGCGCTGCAATGCTGGCTGGAGCAGAACGCGGTCCCGCAAAAGGCGATCGATGCGCGCGCCTGTATCACGGCTGCGCTGAACCAGGACGGCGAACCCGGGCCGCGTCCCGAGGCGGTCATGCCGGGCTTTGTTGCGGCGCTGGCGCGCGAGTGTGGATTGGCGGAGACGCCTCAGATGCAAGCGCCGCACGGAACAGCGTCAATATCACCTCGCGCTCCCCGCGATCCTGGAACGGATGCTGAAACATGATCCACTCGAAGAGCTGCGCATCGTCGAGCGGCGCCGCTGCGACCCAGCGATCGGCGACATGCGCGCGCCACTGCGCGGCATGGCGCGCGGCATCTTCGGCATTCAGCGCCTGCGCCGCCACCAACGCGTAGAACTCGCTCGATATCGTCGGACGGGTCATGCGCGCCAGGCTCCGCGCCGCCGCCGCATAGTCGTGCCGGAGGAGATGGAGCAGCCCCTCCTCCTCATGCGGCGCTTCGGTGACGAAGGGCGCGAGCCGCTTGCAGCGTTCGAGCAGCGCAACCGCTGCATCGGTATCGGCGAGGAACATCAGCGCTGTCGCGACCTGGACAAGCCGCCCGCCGTTATAGGGATTGAGCCGCAGCGCCTCTTCGAGATGCGCGCGCGCCGGTTCAACCTCGCCCGCCCAGAGGTGGCACCAGCCGTTGACGGTATGGATGTGCGAATCGCCGGGATCGAGCGCGAGCGCGCGTGCCGCTAGTTCCTGCGCACGCGCGCGTTCGGCCGAACCGGTCGCACCGAGCCCGGTATAGCCATAGTCGGTGTTGTAGAGCCGGATGAGCGGGGGATAGGCGAGGCAGAAATCGGCGTGGCGCGCGATCAGCGCCTCCCATGCCTCGGCCATCATGCGCGCATCGTCGAAGCCGGCGATATGGCGCATGCGCAGCCGGTTGCGGAAATAGAGGTCATAGACATCGGTCGCGTGGCGCGGAAGGTTGCGCAGCACGTCGTCGCGCATGCGGGGCAACGCCGCGGCGGCGATGCGGTGCAGCAGGTCCTCGACATTGAGCGCATCGCTGTCGAGCGCGAGGCTGGCGGCGTCCGCCCAGACCACCGCCTGGTTGGCAAGGCGCGACAGCCGCGCATAGATCCGGATCGCTCCCGGCGCGTCGACCAGCGTCAGCATGAGCTGATAGTCGCGCTCGCCCATCCCCGGAACCGCGCCGGCATCGCCCACCGCGCCGGGCGCGGACACCAGCCGCACATCGCGAAAGCGCGACAGGTTGAACAATATCTCTTCGCGCAAGATCGAGGCGAGGTGCGGATGTCGTTCGGAGATGCCCGAGTCGTCGAAGGCGGGCACATAGAGCAGCGGCGGGTCGCCTACATGGCCCGTGGCGGTGCCTGTCGCGGGCACCACGGGTGTCAACGGTGCGACGATGGTCGGCCGCAGCCGGTCGGGCAATTCGCCGAGCTCGCGGACGGGCGCGAGGAAGCGATAGCCGCGGCCATAGACGGTCTCGATGAAGCGCGGCGTGCCGCGCGCCTCGCCAAGTCCATGGCGTAGTTCCTTGATCACCGAGGTCAGCGCCGATTCGGACACGACCGTGCCGTCCCAGACGGTTTCGAACAGCGTTTCCTTGGTGATCAGCCGCCCGGGATGCTCGATCAGCATGACAAGGACGCGAAAGGCTTTGTTACCGATCCGAACGGCGCCATGCGGCCCCCATAGCCGTTCGTCGCCGCGATCAACGGTGAACTCGCCGAATTCGAACGCGGTGTCGCGATCCATCAGCCGCCCTCCGGCGCGCATGGGAGCCCCATATCGGCGCCGACCTGGTCCTGCGGCGCCTCCGCCGGCCCTTATAGCACGTCCTGCAGTCTCCGCCGAGCCGCAGAAAACCGCGCCCAATTCTGTGAGAATTCTGAAAAGACTCCGGATCAGAGTTTTTCCAGCCCCTGCTCAGGATGCCTGTGAACCGATCGCCTAATCCTCTCTCCAGCGACGGCCCCCGCCAACGCTTATCAAGGATCGGAGACCAGAGATGACCAGGAACACAACTTTGACGACCGTAATTCTGACCACCGCCGTTGGGGCGCTGACCCTTCTCGCGGCGCCTTCGGCTTCGGCGCAGGAGATCAAGTTCGCCTATCGGCAGTATGAGCTGCAGACGCCCGATGGCACGCGCAACGTCTATCAGCGGATGATCAAGCAGGTCCGCCGCGTGTGCAGTGGCTGGGGCGTGACCTCGGTCGACCGCAGCATGACTCGCGGGGCATGCGTGCGCGATCTGTCCGACCAGCTCGTACAGAAGATCGGTGACGAGCAGCTTGCCGCGCTCCACAGCCAGGACGCCAGCCAGACCCGTCTTGCCAGCCGTTAGTGACCCCGGCTCAGGCAGCGCAGGGAGCGTGATGGGGATCACGCTCCCTGTTGCGCTTGTTATCGGCCGCGAGACGCAGCGATATGTGCATCGATCAGCTGCTCGAGCACGGTCATGGGCACCCCGCCCGCCTTCACCACCGCATCGTTGAACCGCCTCAGATCATAGCGCGCGCCCAGCGCCGCCATGGCCTTCTCGCGCAGCCGGTTGATCTCGTTGTGCCCGGCCTTGTAGCCACACGCCTGCCCCGGCCACGCGCAATAGCGATCGACCTCGCTGCTCACTTCCTCGACCGTCGAGCCATTGGTCGTCGCGAACCACTGGATGGCATGGTCGCGCGTCCAGCGCTTGGCATGCAGCCCGGTGTCGACGACGAGCCGGCAGGCGCGGAACGAGATCGACTGGAGATAACCCAGCCGCCCGAGCGGATCGCCCTCATAGACGCCGAGTTCGTCCGCCGTCTGCTCGGCATAGAGCGCCCATCCTTCCGAATAGGCGTTGAACGCGAGCAGCGACCGGACGAGCGGCAGCTTGTAGCTGTACTCGCCCTGCCAGATATGGCCCGGAATCCCCTCGTGATAGGTCAGCGTCGGCAGCGCATAGCGCGGCCAGATTGCGGTATCGCGCAGGTTGATATAATAGTTGCCGGGGACCGAGCCGTCGATCGTACCCGCCGAGGCATAGCCGCCCGGGGCGCCCGCCTCGATCTCGGGCGGCACGCGCTTGACGACCAGCTTGCCCGGAACGAGCGTCGCGAAGGCGCGTGGCAGGCGTTCGCGGATATCGGCGACGCGCCCGTTGATGTAATCGAGGATCTGCGCACGCCCCGCATCGGTATTGGGAAAGAGATAGCGCGGATCCTTGCCGAGCGCCGTCATCCGCTCGCCGACGGTCCCGCGCGTCAGCCCTTCGGCGCGCAGCAGCGCATCCATCTGCGCCGCCAGCGACTCGACCTGTTCAAGGCCGCGCAGGTGCACCTCTTCGGGCGACATGCGCGACGTGGTCGCAGCGCGCAGCGCCCAGCCATAATAGGCATCGCCCCGTGGCAGCTTCCAGACCCCGGCCTCGGCGGTCGCGGCCGCGCGATGATGCTCAAGTTCGGCAATCTGCCGATCGAGCGCAGGCGCCAGCTTCTCGCTTGCCAAGCGCGTCGCGCGCGCGACATAGGCTCCGGCCATGTCCCGCGTCCGCCGCGCGATCGAGGCTACGACGGTCCAATCGGCGACGGGCTGTCCGCGCGACGCCTTCATCTGCCGGAGCGTCTTGTCGAGCAGGAAGGCGGGCGCGATCACCCCTGCGGCGCGATCATGCGCGAGGCGCGCGGTCTCGCCGTCGAGCGCGGCGGCATAGGCATCGAGCCGCGCCAGATAGGCATCGGCGTCGGCCGCATCTGCGATAGCGTGATTGCTGTCGAGAAAATCGGGGATTTCGATGAAGGCGCCCGTGTTCTGCGCGACGACATAGGGTGCGTTGCGGTAGGACCACTGCTGGCTCAGCGTCACGACGTCGCCGAAACCGAAGCCGAAGCCCTCGACCGCGAGTTCATGCGCGGCGGTGACAACCGCGACATCGTTGCGCGCCGCAGGGCTGAGGCGATCCAAATCGATTGCGCGCAACCGGGAGAGCCTTTGCTTGGCCGCCGCCGCGAGACTTTGCACGCCATGGGGTGAGCGGTCGGTCAGGCGCGACTTGAGCGCCTTGCGCGCGCCCTTGTCGAGACCGAGCGCGCCCGCGTTTTCGGGATATTCGGCAAGCAGTGTCTCGGCGATATCGGCAAGCGTTCGCCCGGTGGCGGCGTCGGCATCGGTTGTGGTGCCGGCGGCACGCAGCGCGCCCGGAAGCAGTTGCAGCGCAGCCAGCGCGCTACCGGCCTGAAGAAAATGCCGGCGATCCAGTTGCGCCATGACCTCGATGCTCCTCGCGATTGTACGACGTCGCGGTGGGTCGCACAGACGGTGCTGGGGCGCAATGCGCGGTGCTTTTGGCGCAATAAAAAAGCCCCTCTGGCTGGAGCCGAGGGGCTGCGTGTTGGCAGGTTGAGACCTGGTTGCGGGAGCAGGATTTG
>NZ_JBYSXE010000064.1:0-19576 GCF_058781925.1 Sphingobium sp. FW306-1B-F04DB
CTGCTCTGCAAGCAGCCGCACGTTCTCGAAATAGCACCGCGCGACGGTCCCGCCGCTGTCGGCGATGCCTGTTCCGGCGTGGTCGACGATCAGCTTGACGTTGCGAAGCCGCAGCGGACCTGTCGTGGGGATGTTAATGACGCTGGTCAGCCGGAACGTCGCGCCGTGCCCGTCGAGATAGTTGCCCGTCGCGACGGCCTGATTGATCGCGTTCTGCACGCCGGTCGTGGCGTCGACGACACCGCCCGGGGTTGCGAAGCTCTGGATGGAAAGCGCCCGCCGCATCTGGTCTTCAGCGGTTTCCGCAACCGCCCCTGTACCGGCTTGGAGGAAGCCGACGAGGGACGAGCCGGAGGATGCCGCCAGAACGGCACTCGTCGGGCGCGCGGTAATATCGCTTTGTACCGTGCCGCCGCCGGTCGTGCCAACCAGCGCCGCGCCGGTCGTTGCCGCCAACTCCGCGTTCGTAACCTCGGTCGAGATCGACACATCGGTTACGGTCTGGAAAAGCTGCCCCGCATAGCGAAACTCGAGGTCGTATTCGCCGTCGTCGACGTAGAACTCGTAATAGCCGTTCTCGTTGGTTGTGACCGGGTTATCGAGGGGCGTCCCGCTCTCATCGCTGTAGAGATCGGCGGGGTCGCCTCCGGACATGACCGTGACCGTTGCGCCTTCGAGGGGCGCGCCACCGGTCGCGTTGAGAACAACGTCAAAGAACTTTTTCAAGGCAGTGTTCCTTGGCTAGATGTCGATTGCGTCGCGCCAGAGCGCGGTCATCGGATCGGAGGCGGTTGCTCCGAGGCTGTCGGTGACGGTGACTTGCGCGGTAATGGTGTCGCCATCGGTGAACCCGGGCTTCGTGAAGGTCGTGGTGGCGAAGGTCGGGCTGTTGATCGTCGCCGAGCCGCTCAGAATGACCCAAAGGTACGTGTACGGTCCGAGCCCGCCCGTGACCGTGGCCGTTGATGGCCGGGTTGTCTCATCGCCGGTCTGGATGCTGTTGGCCACATCGGGGGCGCTGACTGACATGGGCGCGGTGAATGTGGCCACGGTCCGCAGAACGCCGCCCTGCATGACCTTGATGGATCGAAGCGAGCGGAGGGTTCCGGCCACCTTCACCTTGGCGGAGGTGATGGTACGGAGGGTGCCACCGTATTTGGCTTTCATGGGCATGGCGTCAAAACTCGAATAAAATGTCTCCATTCGACATCGCTGGGGCAGAGCCGCCTGACGCCTGAATGAAGATCTTGCCCGACGATTGGCCCGCGTCGTTCCAGTAGACGTGGACACCCCCGCCAGAACGGACGATGTTGCCCGAGACCGTGCCGCCCGTGGCGGGGAGACCGGCGGCAAGGCCGGACACCGTATTGTTTAGCGTCTTGCCATCTGCCGCGATCTGGCGGAGCGCGTTGTTCAAATTGCCCGCTGCGCAGCCCTCGGCAATGTTGATGCCTTTGATGGTCGTATTGTTGGCAGGCGTCGTGCTGTAGTCCGAAAAGGCCACGGAGTTGCTCCAAAGAAAAAGGCGCCCGAAAGAGCGCCTTGGTGGTTGGATTCGATTGTGTTATGATCGGGGTATGACAGGACTGACGGTTTTAGCGCTTTTCCTCAAAAGCCTGATCATCGGAACGATTGTGGCGCTCCGCTCCAAATAGCTATTCGTTCGCCGCGACGATTCCGGGGATAGCCAGCGTGGAGCCGAATATGCCGCCCGCCTTGCGGGCTTTTCGCTTCGCCTTGGCCGAAAGCGCGTTGTAGGTCTTTGCTGCCCGACGTGCTGCCGCCAGTTCAACAGCCGCTGCGCCCGCATCGGTGTTGAAGAGGATCGGAGCGAGTGCATCGGCTTTCGCCTTCGCCTGCTTGCCTATGCCGAGCTTTACAGCGTCGCCAATGCCCTTTTGTGCCGCTGACAGGATCGTTGCCACCGGAGCGCCGCCCGTCATCAGGCTTGTACCGATATCAGCGGCGGCGATTGCCCTAGGCGAAATTCCGAACTGCTCGTCTGCAAGTTGGCGCTCGGCTGTCAGGCTGTTGCCGAGCACTTCCCGATTGGTGCGCGCCATATCGCCTTCCAAACCATACTGGCGCAGAAAGCGGGGTGATGTTTCGGGCCAGAGGATATCAAGGCGCTCTTGCGAAGCTGGCGACCCCGCTACCCCCTCGTAGGGGTTGCTCGAATATCGCACGCCCTCGGCACGGTCGCCCAGCGCCGAGCGGAAGCCGAGACGGTACTGGTCCATCTTGGACCCGGGCATGTTCTGCGTGCTGAACCTGATCGTATCGGCAGACTGATTCAAAGCGCCTGCGCCCTGATGGAACGCTTCACGCTCGCCGGCAGGTCCAGCATAGGCTGCGCGGGCGGCGGGGTAGTTAGGATAAAGGGAATCCGCCTCTGCGATAAATCTTGAGCGCACCCCGTTGATCGAGCCCCCCTCGCCGTTCAGGTCAAGACTGCGCGTGATCGGGTTGCGGTACGGCTCAAGAGAGTCATCAAGCCCCCGCTTCACATAGTCGATCGTTTCGGGGAACGGGGTGCGGCTCAGTGAGACGTTGCCCATCTCGTCAGTGACAAAGCCAAGCTGATCGGGGTTGCGCATGTCATTCGCCGCGATGGTTCGCGCACGCCCAAGCGCATCCCTGCCCGCAGGGGTGGCTAGCAGCTCGTCGATGGTCTGAGACGGAACCGGATCTGACGCACGGAACGCGTCATAAAGCGGCCCTGCGTTCGTCCTGGCTTGCTGGATGAGGTCGGCGCTACGCTGGGGGATATTGGCACCGGAACCGAAGTCACGATCCATGCCCGCCTGAAGCCGATCGATCTGGCCGCGCGAGCGGGGGATTAGCGCCCCTTCCGCAATGCCCTTCGCATCGGGCGAGCGGCGCGATGCTGCCGCCCCGAGGGAGCGCAGCGCAGGGTTCGTGTCCGCCAGCGTCATGGGCAACTTAAGGTTGTGTGCTTCCTGCAGCGTGTCGATGATCGCCTGACCATTGTCGCCAATGGCGTTCTGAATCATCGCTTCCGCAACCGGCAGTTTCGGGGGCACGGGCGAGAGCGGCGCTGTCCGTGACGAGCCGCCGAGCCATTCCGGCAAATACTGCCCCGCACGGTTGCCTGCATTACCGAGCGCCATTCCCGGCGCGGTCTGCCCGAATGCGCGGATTCCAGGTGCAAGGGCGTACTTGCCGACAGTGTTGCCACCAAGCGTGGCGCCTACGCCAATCCCTGCACCCTTGAGCCGGTTGCCCTCGCCCGCCGTGTTGGCGCCGAACGTAGTCGAGTACAGAAGATCGGCGGTAAGCGGGTTCGAAACCACGGATGCGGCTTTACCGAGACCAAGCTGCTCCAACCCCCGGGCTCCAATACCGAGGGCTTTGCTTGTGCCAAAGGTGCCAGTGAAGCCGCCCGCGAGATCGCCCCCGAATGCCGCCCAAGGGTTTTCCGCGCGAGCCGCGCCAAGTGTAAGCTGCGCCTCTTCCCCGCCAAGGAGCGTGGGCAAGCCAACCCCGCCCGCGTTCAGATAGGTCGCGGTGGCCGTGCCCGCCGGATGCATGATCGCATTGCCTTTGAGCCACTGGGTCGTCGTCGTCGGGACTGTCCTGATGGCGTTGCCGATGCTGCCGCGGTACTTTTGGCCTTCGGGGGTGCGCAGCCACTGCTGAGCCTTTGACACGCCCTCTTGATTGACAAGGAACGAGCCTTCGCGCTTCTGCAATTCGGCATTGATCTGGGCCGCTGAAGCCCCCTGACGCACCATCCTGTCAACGATAGCTGACGCTTCGGCATCGGGCGCCGTCGCGGTATCGCCCGTTGCGACTGTGGTATTCGTGGGGCCAGCGTTGCCGCCGCCAGTGAAGCCGCCCGTACGGTTCGGGGCGCCGGGAGCCGCGGCAGGAGGCACTTCGCCGGGGGTAAAGTCGCGATCATTTGTCTGCGGCGGCGAGATGTTAAGCGGCTTGATGCCCAGCTCTTCATAGGTCGAGTTGAGGCGCGTTTCGAGGTTGCGCAACTTCTGCTCGATCCGAGCGTCAAAATCTGATGCTGACGGACGGTTCGCATCCACAAAGGCGCGCAACTCCGCATCAGACTGCGAGCCAACGCCCGGAGTGCGGAACGCGCCAAGGCCGATCTCGGCCATCGACGCACTGGCGCTGTCGAACGCTGCATTCCCCGGAGTTGGCAGAGCGTCAAGCACGCCTGCAATTCCGCTCGTCGAGCCCGGGCCGGCTTTGTAAAGCTTCCTTACCTCTGCGATCTGCCGTTCGAGCGATCGAAGGTTGGCAAGTTTCTGGGCGCGCTTCTCCGATGCCTCGCCTTGGGGGCCAGCAGCCAGCTCCGCCTGTGCCTTCAGGATGGCAAGGCGCTTGGCTTCCGCTTCGAGCCTCGCGTTGACTGCGGCCTGCTCCTGTGCCGCGATCTGGCCTCGCTTGAGATCGAGGTCCAGGGGGGCGCTCGGGTCTTGCGGCTTGCGCAGCACCGTGCCGCCAGTGGGGCCGTCGAACTGATCGAAGGGGTTTTGTGCCATTATCGCTTCAATCCTGTGGTTCCGCGTGAGCCGAAATATGGGACCTTGCCGTATCCGGGCAGCCTCGTGTGGACGTGCCCCTTGTGGATCAGCGTGCGCGCATTGGGGCCGTAGTAATCCATGATCTCAGCCCTGAGCGCGTTCAGGTCAGGCCCATCATAATCAACGTCGTCGCCCGCCAAATGCCCACTGTTGGGCACGCCACCCACAAGCGCGTTGCCTTCAGGGGTGCGGCGCCCGCTGGTCATAGCGCCGCCCTTGAAACTAGCGCGGAACTCCGGGAAAGCCGCCCGACGCGGTAGGCGTCGGACCTCCTAGCGCCCTGTCAGCCGCGCCCTGCCCATACTTCGCGTCGAACGCGGCTTTGAGCGACGGATTGGACCGGAGATGGTCGATCGCCGCCTGCGGGGGCTGTGTGGCCGATTGACGCGCGGCCCCTGCCCCGGGAAGCCCGGAACGTGGGCCTACATATACATCCCCTCCGGGCAGAGGAATGTTAACCACGGGATCGGAGCGGTTGCGCAGATAATCCTTGGCCGCGTCATCACCCAAAGTTTGACGGATGAAATTGTAGTCGTTCACCGTGTCATTGTTGACCGGGTTGGGGTTGTCCCGCTGGTACTCCTGCTGACGCTCCCACATCGACCACTGGTCCGCCAACTTGCGCTGGTACTGCTGTTCCTCGGCCTCCTGATCCTGAAGCTCACCCTGTCGGCGTAGGTACATCTGCGCGGCGGGGTTGCCGCCCGATGCACCCCGGGCAATGGCGAAGTTCATCAGGAAGTTGCCGATGCCGCCGCCCTTTTTCTTGGGGGCAGCGTCGTAAGCGTCCACGCCCTGACCATAGGCAGCCGTGGGCCCTCGATCGAACTTCTGCTGCGGCTGTTGCAGGAAACCGAACATCGCCATCAGAGCGCCCCGTAATTGACTGACTGGAAGCCGTGAATCTCGGGGCCAAGCGCCCAAGGCCGCAGCTTCGCCACCTCGTCGGCCATGACGCCTTCGTGGACCGGGCCGCCCCAGATGTAGCGCCAGTGGTAGATGCCGAGCCCGTCAGCGAACTCGCCCACCTTCTCGATCGCGGTCTTGAGCCTGCGGTCAGACATGGCGGCGGCCTGCGCCGCGTCGGACATGATATCGCGCAGGACGTTGCCCCACCCCGGGTTGTTCGTGGTCGTGTTGTAGTTGCCCATGAGCCCGCTGATATTGCGGATATAGTCGTTGCTCGCCGAGGCCGGGATTTCGACGCCACCTTGCGCGAGGGCAAGCAGCGGGACGATGCCCTGGAAGTCGGCATTGGTCAGGTTCGGCGCATTCGCCGCCGCGTTTGCCATCGCGTCGCGCTCATCGCCATAGTTCTGGTAGCGGAGGCCCAGCTCGCTGTCCGCCAGCCCCTT
The DNA here is from genome assembly GCF_058781925.1 of Sphingobium sp. FW306-1B-F04DB. Taxonomy (NCBI): domain Bacteria; kingdom Pseudomonadati; phylum Pseudomonadota; class Alphaproteobacteria; order Sphingomonadales; family Sphingobiaceae; genus Sphingobium; species Sphingobium sp. FW306-1B-F04DB. Next base: position 5,921 of record NZ_JBYSXE010000064.1, read on the forward strand.
GCCGAGCGATTCCGCGTACTTCGTGCCGCCATAGCCGCCAAGCGCTCCGAAACGCGCTCCAACCGTATCCGTCGTGTCCCCGCGCGCCTTGGCGATCATCGCTTCAAGCTGGGGGTTGCCGTTCAAATATTTGCCCTGCAGCACATCGGTGTTGTAGCCCTGCGCGGCCTTCAGGAGCGGCGAGCCGTTCTGTGCGCGCTCCATGAACTGCGGGATCAGCGAGCGGATTTGCCCGCCGACCGCCTGCGCGGTCGCGTTGTTCTGCGCATAGGACGAGTTTGCGACACCGGCAGCCTGCGTGATATAGGGCTTTGCGAACTTGCTCGGCCCCGTCGTAGACTTTGACTTCTTGACCATTACAGCAACCTCTCATACGCGACGAAGCCGTTACGCTCGCCTATCACATTCCAGCCCCGCACTTTGATCCACCCCCGCACCTTGATCCACCCCCGCCGCCCGTAAGCCCGAATCGCGGTCATTCCTTCATCCGTCGCCCATGCGGCGATCATGTCATCCAGTGGCTTGAGCCAGCGCTGGTAATCGGTGCCCCCGACCAGGATCACCTCGGCAAACCCGTCCGTGGTCAGTCGCGTTGTTGCTGCCGCCAGCAGTTCGGGATCGTGGACCGTCCAGACCTGTTCGTCTCTCTCGAGCAGGGGAACCCCGCCCCTGTCCGCTGCGGGTTGCAGGAGCCTTGCTATTGCGGGCCACTCGGCGGATTGCTCCGCGTCGGGCCATATCCCTATGATCACGAGACCGTTGCGCCGTCCGCAACACGCTTCCAGTTGGTGCCGTTCCAGTAGGCTGGCGTCGGGCCTCCGGTCTCATCGGTGACGAAGATCAACTGCCCCGCCTTGGTCGCTGTCGGGAGCGACGACACCGTGTAGCTGTCGAGCGTGTTCCGCCCCGCAATCAGCGCGTTGATCGCCTCGGCCGCGCGCCTCACCCATTCGGGCATGAAGGTTGCCGTGACAGGGATGCGAAGCAGACTCACCGCGCGCCCCCCGCCCCAAGGTCAAGCTCGATCGCCTGCGCATAGGTGCACAGCGGATCATTGATCGTCAGGCCGATATCAAGGAAGCGCCCCGAGGCGCGGATTGGCACATCGCCGCTCGCCTGCATCGTTCCCTGAGACGTGGACGCAGAAGCATCCCCGAGCCTCGCCCGCGCGTCGATCGAGACCGTAACCCCGGTCGTGGCGTTGCTGATCGGGCGGCTGTTCCAGATGCGCGCGTAACGCCCCTGGATCGGCTCCACGAACGGGATTCGGTAGGTCTGCTCCATCGGGTCGCCCGAGAACACACCGAAGTCCCCGGTCTGGTCCACCGCGATCAGCAGCGGATCGCCGCCCTGAAACAGCGAACTGTCCAGCGACACCGGGATACTATCCACCCCGCCCGGATACAGCGCATCGATCGAATCGAGCCCGATATTGGCGGTAAAGCCTGAAAACACGCCAATCAGGCTCGTCTCACCCGTGGCCCAGCGCTGAAGCTGCCAGTTGTAGATCCACAGCTTGCCGGGGTTACCGGGCATGGACCACATGACGAGGTAGTTGCGGGGGTCTACCGCGGCGTAGATGTTCTCCAGTTCCGAACGGGGATAGGTCGCAAAGAAGGTGCGGTCGATCTTCTCCGCGCCGATCGGGGTCACTCCGTTGCCGTCGCACATGATGAAACCGCGCTCGGACAGGCAGAACACCAGATTGCCCGCTTGAACCAGTGAGCCCTTGGCGATGCAGCCGGTATTCGTGGCGATCACGTCGAACTGGAACGGATTGTCTGGGTCCGCCGTGTAGGTCATCCGCCGAATTGCGTTGCGCTGAAAGATCAGCCCGTACTCACCCCCCGCAAGCCCGGTAATCTCTCCGCCCGTGAACAAGGGCTGGCTTCCCGCCTGTCCCGTCGTCCAGTTGTCGGGCAGGCCCTGATCGGACCATGAGACCGTTTGTTGGGCAGCTGGATCACCCGCGAGAACCACGAATTCCCGGACAGTCGCGCAGAGATCGGCCTCAGGGGGCGTACCTGCCAATGTCCCGGCAGTCTGCCCGACAAGGTCGAATTCTACCGGAGCGCCGCCGTAGACACAGACAACCGTGTCGGCGAACTGGGTGAACCGCCAGCGTCCCATTACGGTCAGGGAGCCCTCTACGGAGGCCCATGTGCCCGAATATAGCTCCAGATCGGTTGCCGTGCCCGAAAGCAGGCTTGCCGTGCCGTCAGACCCGACAAACGCCGCCCCGCCCCGAAAGCCCGTCAGCACTTCCTCGACGATCGACGAAAAGGCCCTGAGCGGGCGATAGCCGTTGGGCGTCGGGATGCAGTTGTTGGCCGTGACGAGCCCGCCATGACCGTTCTGGGGAAGGTCCGGGGCGAACTCCCCCAGATCGACCTTGAACCTCATGCGCTCACCGGGGGCCGCAGGCGCTGCGGGGCCGCGCCGTAGCGCTTCTTGTTGTTGAAGTCGCCAAGCTCAGAGACCAAAGCGTCAGCCACGGCGATCATCTTCATGTAATTGTCGTCGTCGTTCAGGAACAGGTGCGCGTGCGCTAGCGTCATGAACAGGTAGATGTCTGCGTGATCGTCCAAGAGCCAGTTGGTCGGGACCGCTTCGTTCAGCGCGGGGATCTTGGCGTAATATTCGAGGTTGAGGGTATACGACCCGTCGGCCGTTGGGCCGAACTTCAGCCGCCCCGCCTGTGTCGAATAGAATAGGGGTCGCCCCGACATGGAAGCATAGCGCCGCAGCACCGAAGGCGTGACTTGCTCAAGCACTGTATTCGGATCAGTGCCCAACCATACATTGCGTGCTTCGAGAAAATCCGTGGGAAGGACATAATCGCCTGTGATCGTTGCGGTGGCCGAAGTCTCCATCTCAGGCGCGCGGATGATGCGGTTGAAGCGCGACTCCGCCATCTGAATGAAGGTCGGGATGCGGGCCTCAAGATCGGTGCGGTTGAGATAGTTTCCCGTCTCGTCGATCAGATCCTGATAGGTTTCGATCGCGATAGTCGCGCCGATGGGAAGGGCTACCGTCATGCGTTTTCCCTAGAATCTGAAGCCAAGGTAGAATTTGAAGCGGTCCCAGAGCTTGCCGCCCACCTGAACGCCTGCGCTGATCGTCTTGCCCGCGTAGAGCAGCGTTGCCGCCGCTACCGCGCTGACGGTCCCCGTTGCCGCCGTGATGGCCTGCCCCACGTAGGTTATCGCCGCTGAGACGACGGTGTAGGCCCTGCCCGTGAAGGCCGAGGTGGTGTGGGTCACTGAGGCAGCCACAACCCCCGAGACGGTCGCGCGGATGACGCTGATCGCCTGCCCCGCATAGGTCATTGTCTGGGCCGTCACCGTGCCGATCGTGGCGTTGACGCTCGAAACCACCTGAGCAGCATATGCGATGGTCTGTGCCGTGACAGAGACCACGCGCGCCGCGCTGTTGACGATGGCCTGGCCGGTTACCGAGATCGCCCCCGCCGTTACGGTATGCGTCGTGCCGCTGGTGGCATCGACCAGTTCGAGCGATACGGTGACGTTGTTGTTGCCCGTGCCCCAATTCTGGGTTCCGGGTGAACTCAGGTCATAGGCCGCGCGGTGAGCGAGCTGTGCGTTGTACCCTGTCGAAGCAATAAGCGCTGTGTAGCCGGTCGGCGTCGTGACCGTGGAAGTGGTCTGCCGCCCATTGTACGTCAGGATAGCGTCGCCGGTCAGTGTCCCGGTGTTCGGCGTCGTGCTTGACGCATAGCCCGCGAAATTCGTGATTGTGCCTAGAGCAGTGGCGGAGACCACGAGCACCGCCGTAGTGCTTCCGTTGTTCGACGACCCCGTTACCGTCATGGCCGAAGGCGAGCCGCCTACGTCGAGGCGGAACAGCCCGACCGATACGAACGCGTTGGTTGCCGGCCCCTGAAAGTCCGCGCTGCCTATGCGGGTCCATGTGCTCCCGAGGCTGTCCGAAATCGAATTGACCGGATAGGCGCTGGCATTGCGGGCCAGAACCCATGCAATCAGTGTTTCACCGGCTGACGGGGTAAACGACCCTGTAGCGCCCGATGACGTTCCCGCCGCGCCGGCATTGCCGCGAAGCGTGAGCGTCCCCGTATAAGCCATTTAGCTGACGTTCAAAACGCCCGTGGTAGCGGAGCCATCCAGCGTAAGAGGACCGGCGACGTTGCCGAAGTCCGACCCTTCCGTCATGTACATGATCACCGGAGACGTCGCGGCGTTGCCGGTGTCCTTGTACCAGATATAGGTCCGGCCATTGGAGAACCCGGCGCCCGATTGCGTCCACACGATGTCATCGTGAACCCATTCGACGGTGTTGCCGTCCAGCGCCAGGGTGACGCCTGCGATCGTCGCGCCGCCCGCCGTGTAGTTGGTGCCCGACACCTCGTTGGCGTTGGCGTCGTTGATGAAATCGTGGCTCTGGCTCGGCGTGTAGCTGTTCGTCACGATCATCACCTTGATCGTGTCGGTATCGAGGTCGATCGCGTTGCCGTTGTTCTGCTTGAGCTTGAACTGGTTGTAGACGACTGGCGTTCCCATCTCAGACCCCCGGCTTCAGCGCGTAGGCGGCCTTCATGGCCTGCCAGTGCGCAAGGTTCGCTTGCAGTTCGCGCTTGCGCTCATCATCTAGTTTCCGCTGCTCTACCGCACGGGTGAAGCGGCCGATGTGGAAGCCGATCTTCTCCATCGTCATGTTGGGATGCGCGACGGACTCGACGACGGGCGCTTTGCGTTTCCAGAACATCAGTATAGCCCCAGCAAGCTGTTGGCGGTGGTCCCCGAGACACGGACATGCGAAACCCGGACAGGGAGAACCGCCCCCGTCTGGACGCCCACGAAGGTCACGTCCGCACCGTCACCCATGAGACGACAAGCAATGTCGCCGCCCGACCCGACATAGAGGGCCTGCGGGATCTGGCTCAGTTCGTCGGTTGCGTGGGGTGTGATCGTGAACGCGCTGACAGCAGGGCGACCGAGATCACCCCGCCTCAGCAGGAACGGGTCCGCCATTTTCCATTTCCTCGGCCTTGTCGGTGAAGCGCTTCAGGAAGGCCTTCCCCTCGGCGATCCAGTCTTTCTCCTGAATCACCGCATGCGCGTTGGTCATGATCGTTTCGTGGAGGTGGCCCACTTCCCAGCTTACCCCGTGGTCCACATAAACCTTGAGGCCGGCGTCACGGCACTTGCGGAAGAAGTACACGTCCTCCCCGATCATCCGGGAGTAATCGTCAACCGGCTCGAACACGAACAGCGGCATGAACGACTTGCGGCCCAATTCCTCGGCGCGTTCCTGAAGCCGGTCGAACACGCTCATCCTGATCAGGCACAGCCCAAAGCCGACGTGCGAAACTTCCTCGAGATCGTTCGCGTCGGCCTTTTCCAGCGTGGTATAGACAAGGTTTTCATGATCCTTGTCCGGGTCGTCGGTGATCTTCTTTGCTGCGGTCGGGGCAGTAGGCTCGCACCTGCGCGCGTAGTTAACCCCGACGATATCGACGTTCCTTGCCCACAGCCGGCAGAGGCTTTCGGCGGGGAATACATGATCTGCGTCCATCCAGAGCATGTAATCCGCGCCCCAAAGCGAGGCTTCGGCCGCAAGACGGTGGCGGCTTTCCGATAGATTCGAGGATGATACGAGAAAGACTTCGACCTCTTTCTGATATTCTACCCCTTCCGGATTGGTCAGCTTGGCGCCGTGGAAGTGGTTGAGCATGTTCGCGAGGCAGAGCGCCCATTTCGCGTGGACATGCCCGTAAGCGGGAATGCAGAGTGCGATCTTAAGCTTAGAGGTGACCATCGAACACCTTGAGTTTGGGCCGCTCGTTCAGGTAGCGGCGAATGAATTTGGGGTCGTCGAGCGAGCCGTCGCGCATCATCTGGCCGAGGTCGGTCAGCGGGATTTCGCCCAGATGCGTCCATTCGAGGTTCTTGGGCTTGTCCTTCGCCTGCTTGACGAATTCGACGATCGGTTCGCAGTCCTGAATCGTCTGGTAATGTATTGCCCCGTCCACATCCTTGTGGCGCACGGTCATCTTCCTCATTCCCATGTACCGTGAAAACACGGACTTGGATGAGGGCTCAAGTTTAGCCATAGTGAACACCTCTAATTGGGCAGAAAAACGGGGCCAGCACAAGGCCAGCCCCGCTAGTTTCACCTAAGAGAGGGGCTTAGGTGGCGTTGGTGTCCATGACGCCCGCATGGGCGTTCGGGTGCCTCATCTCGAGCGTATATTCGCTCACGAGGTTCTCGGTGTCGGCGTCGCCCACCTTGGCGATCTTCTGGGCCTCGAACATACGAAGCCCCGCCAGAGCGACCTTGGTTGTGTCCACGACGAACACGTCACGGGCGCGCTGGGTGCGGTTCGGGATGACCATGAGGTCGCCGAAGTCCGAGCCATAGACCGACGCGGAAGCAAGGATCATGCTTTCCTTGCCGATCTGCTGCTGCGTGTTCACACGACCGGTGAAGTCCGAGAACAGCTGCTTGTTGCCCGAGCCAAGGAAGATCTTGGTGGGCTTGCCGCCGTCGTCGTACGCCGCCTTGATCGCCGCCTTCAGGAGGACTTCCGTGAAGGTGCGAAGGCCGTTGGTCGCGTTGCCGTCCGTGGCCGCAGCGGTTGCCGCGGTGGAGTCGGCGCCGCCAGTGCCGCGCGAGGCGTTGCCCGAGAACCAGGCATTGAACGAACGCAGCGTGCGCGCCACGTTGGTCGCACCAGCGGCGTAGCCGGTGTTGCCGAGCACGATCGCTTCCATGTCCTTGCGCAGCTCGACCGACTTGAGGGACTTCTGATAGTCCATCATGTCGTCGATGCCGGCAATCGCAACAGCAAGCTCGGTGCCGGTCACCGTCGCGTCCTTGTCCGAGATCTGGCAGTAGTTCTGCTGCCGGGTCGGCGTGGTCGAGGCGGAACGGCTCAGCGTCTCACCTTCGAGGCGGGCGTTGGTCGTGTTGACGCTGCTGAGCGCCTGGTTGGACCATTCGTGCAGGACGGCCGAAGCCTTGACCTTGGGAATGGACGAGGTGAAGGGCGTGTCTTCCGGGTCGATGCGATAAATCGCCGACACGAGATCTTCGCGCTTCGTGGGGGTGCCGTACGAAGTGACGGCATTCGTTACGAGTGCCATGTTACAGGTTTCCTTGTCGGAGTTGCTTGAACAAGGCCGCACCGGCTTCGATGCTGCCTTCCTTCTCCAACCGCTCCATGACCTTGCGGGCCTGCGTCTGCTGAATGGCTGAGCGTGGCGTGGTTACCCCGGGACGCACTGACAGGTTCTTGGGCTTGGGCTTTGCGGTCGGTTCGACCTTCCGCTTGGCGTCCTGAAGCCGGTCGTATTCCTTGGCCTTCCATGCGAGCAACAGTTCCGCCGACGTGATGCGCTTTTGCGCCTCGGGATCGGTGAACACATGCTCCGGAATGCCCTGCCCGATGGCGTAGGACACGATTTCGTTCAGGGCTGCGCCAGCCTTTTGAGGGTCGCCGATTTCAGGCACGGCCGCCAGAAGCAGCGGACGCGCCTTTTCCTCGATCGCCTCATATGCCTCGCGCTCGACGGTCTCCATTTCCTGCATCTGCTGGGCGGAAATCTGCTCCCGCTGCTGCTTCAGGGTCTGGACCACGCCAAGCTGCTGCTCATATTGCAGCACGGCCATGTCATATGCTTCTCGTTGGTAGTCGCCCGTTCCCAAGCCATAGTTGCGCGGGTCCGGCTTCTGCGGGGTGATCCACGACGTTACATCGTCGATCAGCGCCGCAAATCTGTCGCGGTTGGTGTTTGCCTCGGCAAGCTGGGCCTCGTGGGCCTTTTTCGCATTGGCGATTTCCTGGAATTTCTGGTTGACCGCGGCTTCTCGCTGTCCCTCGCGCTCGGCGATCTTCGCCTGCGTTTCGGGTGGCAGGGCACTCCAGTGCTCCGCGTCGTCCTTGCTCCATGAAGCGGGCATTTCGACGGCTTCAAGCTGGGCCTCATCGGCTGCCTCGTCCGTGTCGATGGTCTCCGCTTCAATCTCGGCCGCTTCCACGTCGCCCTCAGGCTCGGCTTCGACTGCCTCAATCTCTGGCTCCCTCGTGGATGCAAACCGCCCGCCTTCATCGCGGGGGCGCTCTACGGGTTCAGGCTCGCGCTGAGCCTTGAACAATGCCGCGGCTGCGGCAACAGGGTCCGTTTCCGCTGCCATTGGCTGGGCGGTTTCATCTGCCATGTTTCACCTTGGGATAATGCCCCGTAGGGCGGAATTACTTGACGCGCCTGATCGCGGCGGCGTCTCCATGCCCCCATGAGGCAAGCTTCTGCCGCACCAGCGAAAGGCCGTGCTGTGCGCGCCACAGGTTTTCACGTTCGGCGGGATCGGTGCAGGTGCGCCACGAGGACAGCAGATCCTGCTCAACCTCGTTGAAGGCGTTGTTCAGTTCGCCGTCCTGCAACATGCCGCGGATGCGCATTGCGCGGGCTTCACGTTCGTTCGGGGTCATTCGCTTAGCGACCCGCCAGGACGGTTCTTCTTAAGCTTGGCATCTTCCGCCGCCTGTTCACGCTTCACGTCGGCGTTCATGGCGTTGCTCTCGCGGGCGACCTCGGCGTTGATCTGCATACGCTCGCGCTCAAGGGCCAGTTCGTTGGCCATCCGCTCGCGCTCCAGTGCAATCTCTGCCGCCGCCTTCTGCTGCGCCAACTGCGCTTGAAGGGCTGCCTTCTCGCGCTCCATCTCGATCTGTGCGGCGTTCTTCTCGCGCTGGATCTGAATGTCTGCCTCAGCCTTCTGCTGCTCGAGTTGCAGTTTCGCCTGCGCCTCCTCGATCTTGGCCTGCGCCTCCATCTCTTCGGGACTCGGCGGCTGCTGCTTGGGCACTTCCTCGCCCGTCTCCGGATCGATCTCCGGCTTGGGCTCGTTCAGGAAGTCGTCGATGTTCTTGATGCCGGCGGCGGTGAACGCGCGCTTCAATGCGTTGTAGACCTTGGTTTCGTCGATCAGGGCGGCGTAGGGCGTCTGCCCCACCTCCTGCATCAGCGCGAGCACGGTCTGCGCCTGCGTGATCTGCTCCTGCTGGTTGCCCACCCCAAGACCAACCGAAATGGACAGGTCCATGTCCGAATTCCACTCGCGCGGGTCGATCGGCACCCACTTGTTGCGCAGGCGGATGACCCGTTCGCGGGGCTGATGCCGGATCAGCAGTTTGAGCATCGTCTTGAAGAGTTGCTTGACGCCCGTCTCGGCGAAGATGCGCGCAACCATCTCGGCGCGCTCGTTCTCCTTGTCCTCCACCTGCGCCGCCTGCGTGGCGGTCATCTGCCTGCCCTTGTTCAGGGCGTCGCGGTCCAGACCATTGCCGGTCTTGGAAATGCCGGACTTTTCCTCAATCTGCTGGTCGATATACGACAGCATAGGGAAGGTCTTTTCGGCGAAGAACGGTACCGCATCGAAGCGGAATTGCGTAATGTCACGGACACGAAGCGAGGCGCCGGGGGATGCGTCGCCCAAATCATCCTGCGTCGATCCGTCCGACCGTTGCCCTAGCTCGCCGATCACAGGCCTGGGGTTGTTCGCCAGATACAGGTTGTCCAGCATCTGCCGCTGGAGGACGGTCTTGATCTTCTGATCCATCTTGACCTTATCGGCCAAGCTTTCCCCGTAGACCTTGTGCGGCATCGGGACGGGGCAGAGCGTGGCGAACGGGCCAAACTCGACCTCTTCATTCAACAGGACGGTGCTATCCACCCGCAGAACCCGGCGAAGCTCAGAAACGCCGTCACCGTCATAGTCGATCAGGATATATTCGTCGTATACCTCGATCATGTCGCGCGAGGCATCGCCCGGAGCATCGGAGCGGGTGTTGTCTACGCTCTCATCGCCGTAGCGCGCCCATGTGCGCCTGTCCTCGATCGAGCCGGCGTATTTGGACAGGCCCTCCACCACCTCACGGTCAAAGCCCTGCTCGAGGAACCATGAACGAGGTTTGCGCGTGCGGTGCGCCTCGTACGGGGGCGTCTCACCGGGAATCGAGAAGGGCGAGATCAGGTATTCCTCGGAAGGGATACCAGCGATCTTGATCCGCCCGTCCTCATAAGGCTTGTTTACATAGGCAGCGAATAGCCCCGTTTCGTCAATGAACGGGCCGTCAACCAGATCCTGACCAAGCTGTTCGATCTGCGAGGCGTCCATGCCCTCGATCAGCTGCGGACGGGTATCGGTGGTATCCTCCCACCAGACCTTGAGAACCCCAAGCTTTTCGAGACCCGCTGCCTTGAACCAATTGTGCAGCAGCATGAAGCCGGGATTGTCGCAGTGCAGGACGTAGTTGACGTACGCGGTCGCCTGCTCGGCCTGCTCTTCATCCTCGGGGCCGTTGGGCTCGAAGCTCACCGTGTCATCACTGGACACGAACGGCTTGAGCACCGCTGCAACGAAATTGTCGATGACGGTTGAGACCGTGCCGTCCACTACACGAGACCGCCCCTCGCGCTCGTCACCCATCGGCCTGCGATAATAGAAGTCGATCGCCTCCGCCTGATCCGCGGCTATCTCGGTCTCGTAGTGACCAATCGCACGGTCGGCGTTCTCCTGCAGGTAGGAGACAAGCTCTTCGTCGGACATGGCTCCGCCGCCCGCTGCGGTAACAGCGGTGGTGAGCGCGTTGTCTGCCATGCTATCCCCTTGAGGGCTTGTGCGCCTTCAGCGCGAACTTGAAATCATCGCCGTTGTCGTCCGCCGCGACCGTCTCGAAGTCGCCCTTCCACAGCCACCGAAAGTCCGTCATGGCCGTCTTGCCAATCTGCTCGGCGTATTGGGCTTGCGAGAGGAACACGAGGCTTTCAGGCTGGATGATGCGAGTGTGCGAAGGATCGCCCCAGCGCCAACGGCTATCGAGTGATGGGCAGATCGCGAAGAAGTGCCCGTCCGGTTTCAGTATGCGGTAGATCTCCGCGAACAGCGCGAAGAACGACTTGTAATCACCCTGCCGTCCCAGATGCTCGATCACGCAATAGGCATGGCAAGCGTCGAAGCTGCTGTCCTCGAAGGGCCAAGGCGTCACCTCGAGGTCGTGAACCACATCCGCCCCGCAATTCGGGTCATGGTCGATCGTTACCAGCTCGTCCCATGCGAAGCCGTCGAAGGACAGCTTCTTCTGCCGCGCGTTGCCGCAGCCGATGAGCAGTTCCCTCATACGACCCACCGGGTATCGCGCTTGATCGGGCGTGCTGTTGGCGGTGGCGTGCGTATCGCCGCACTCTCGAACGCCTTGTAGCCGTGACTGAACTCGTCATGGCGCGGACGCGACTTCCACGTCGCCAGCTTCTCGTCCCATTCCTTGCGGAAGTTATCGAGGCACTTGATCAGCCTGTCACAGCGCTGTTCGTCGATATAAACCTGCGGCAGGAACGCGCGCGACGCCTCGATACCGTCAAGCTCGTCCTTGATCCTAGCCAACACCTCTACGGGCCGAATGCCAGCCTGCTCCGCATGCCAGCGCCTCGTCTCAGCATCCTTGGTCAACATGTGGTGGTCCGCGTCGTGCGGCATGTAATGACGGCTGTAGTTGTAACCGCGCGACTGAAGCCAGCGGGCGTAATGGCCGAACCCCTCGCCGCCGTTCTCGTAATAGTCGATCGCGCGGCGCTCCATGCCGACATCCTGCCAGCACACGATCGCCATGCTGTCGTTGTAGCCAAGATCCCACGTCGTATAGACCGGCGCGTCGAGCACGGGGATATTGCAGATGCGCTTTTCCTTTCGCATTTGCGTCATCTGCCTCGCGAGATACGCCCCCTCCACACTCGCCTCAAACGCCTCTTCGGGTGTTGAGGGATATTCCCGCTTGATATCGTCGCCCTGCTGCTCCGCCTTCTTGATGTACCAGGCGCGCTGCTGGCTCGTCAGGGCAATGCCGCCCGCCTCCAGCTTGGCGAAATACTCCTGCATCTCCGCAGTCTCGAGCGCGCCGTCAGCGAGAACATATTCCGCACTGGTGAACCATGGGGCGAAGTGAAACTTGAAGTCGAGAACCGTCAGCGCATCGCCCGCAATCTGTTTTTTGCGCGCCGTCTCGCACATCTCGTAGAAGTGGCCGGCGTGGCCCTCCGCAGTCGATTCAACGGTAATGCGCTGGCCCGCCTGGACGGTGTTGAACGCACCCGTACGAACCTCGCGGGCCTTCTCAGGGAACTTGGCGCAGAGCTTGCCATATTCCGACACATGCAAGCGTTGGAGCGTGCCCGAGCGCAGCGATGTGCCGACGCGGATCGATGACCCGTTGTTGAACTTAAGGCTATCGACGCTGTCCTGCGTCGCGGAGCGATGCTTGCGGAACAGCGGGGGCAACCCGTCGTATGCGTATTTGATCTTGTCCGCGAAGAATGCCTTGGCATCGGTCAGGTTGTGGGCAATCACGCCCGCTGCGATGTTCTTGGTGAACAGGCAGTCGTCCAGCATGTCGATCTGGATGACCGTCGTGAAACCCTTCTGGCGCGCTTTCAGGATGATATCGAAGCCGTGACGCTCGGCCAGGAACTTCTCCTGATCGGCGTTCATGCGGAACGGGACTTCACGCCCGTCCTTGTCCTTGATCCTGTAAAAGCCATTGCGAAGGCGCGCCAGCTTATCGGGCCAGCGCGCCCTAAGCTTGGCGAAATACTCCGCCTCAGTCACCGAGCCACGCGCGGTCTGCATCGGTCAGTGCGCCGATACGTGCCTCAAGGTCGATCGAGGAAAGCTTTGCGTGCACGTATGGCGCTGCGGCCTTGGCAGCGTCCCGGCGCACGTCCTTATCCTCACCCTCGTCGCGCAGCACGCTTAGAAGGTAATCGAGGGGCGTAATGCCTTCCGCAGCAGCCTTGTCAGCTATCTCGCGTGTCTTGCGAGTTGCAGACCCAGGCTTGCGGCCAGCGCCCTCACGACGACCGCCGCGAGCCACTTTGATTTCCTATGATTATTTTCATGAGCGCGACTGTCATGCCACGCCCATCCATTGGCGGTTCATGGCGTGGTGAACCAAGCGAACGTATCGCTCCCCGATGCGCCCAGCTTTATGACGGCGGTCGAACCGGAGATAATTGCTCTGCTTGGTTCGTGGGAAGCGGTTTAGGCGCTCGGCAATCCGGTCGGGTACGGAATAGCGGCCGAAGGCGGTCGCTATGACGGTTTCAAGTTGCATTTTGATTGACCTCTGTTTCCGCTGCTCGAGGCTGGGCGGTGTCTCAGTCCGGGATGTGAATGTCCTTGGGGTCGAACTCGGCGTCCAGGTATTTCTCTAACGAAATCACAATGCCGCTCAGCCGGTCGATCCGATCAGCCGCCGCGATAAGTGCCTTCGCTTCCTTGCTGCCGGTCAGGTAACGGGACCGTGCGTATCTACGACATTCCGCTGAGATCTCCTGATCAAAGCGTATGTCGATGGTGGTCATTTGCGGGGAACGATGAAGGCGGGATCGAAGTCTATCGCCTGCTCTTCCTCATCGTATTCGTCGTATATGGGGAACAGGATCTCAACACGCAGAACGAAAGCTACCAACCAGACGGTGCATTCCCGCCAGTTGTAGCAGCCTTCGAACATGGCCTGTCTCCGGTGTAGTGTCCCCGCCGCGCTCGCTTGCTATTGCGCCGTCTCAGTGAGTGCATCGCTTGTGAAGGGCTGCGGCGGGGAGGTCTGGACCAGCGCTTGGG
>NZ_JBYSXE010000065.1:0-19285 GCF_058781925.1 Sphingobium sp. FW306-1B-F04DB
CGCGATGCCCGCCCCGCCCCCCGCGCCGTTGACAGGGGAAGCGCAACGATGATCATGTGCGCCATGCCCCGCAAGATACTGATCGTGGACGACGATCCGCACATCCGCCAGCTGCTCGTCTTCGCCTTCAACAAGGCCGGGCTGGAAACCGTCGAGGCGGGCGACGGCGAGGTGGCGATCGAGGCGGTGGCGGCGCACGCCCCCGATCTCGTCATCCTCGACATCAACATGCCCCGGCTCGACGGGCTCGAGGTCTGCCGCCGGCTGCGCGCCGCGGGCGAGGTGCCGATCCTGTTCCTGTCCTCGCGCGACGAGGAGATCGACCGCATCCTCGGCATCGAACTCGGCGGCGACGACTATGTCGTCAAGCCTTTCAGCCCGCGCGAGGTGGTCGCGCGGTCGATGGCAATCCTGCGCCGTACTGCCGGGCATCCGCCCAAGGTGGAGGCATCGCTCGTCACACGCTACGGCGACCTGTCGCTCGATATCGAGGCGTGGGAGGCGCGCTGGCGCGACCGCGAGATCGCGCTCACCGTCACCGAATTCACCATCCTGCGCACGCTCGTGTCGATGCCCGGCAAGATCTTCAGCCGCGACGCAATCATCGACCGGCTGCACGGGCCCGGCTTTGCCATTACCGACCGCACGATCGACAGCCATGTCCGCAACCTCCGCCAGAAATTCGCGTCGGCGGGCTGCAACGACCTGATCGAGACGCGCGCGGGTATCGGATACCGCCTCGGGGCCTGTCGCGGCCCCGCCGCATGATCACGCGCTTCAAGGACTGGGTGAAACGGCACTGGCCAGCGCTCAGGCTGCGCACGATCATCTTTGCGATACTGCTTTTCGTCGCGGCGCTGCCCGGGATCGGCGCGCTGTTCCTGCGCGTTTACGAGAATACGCTGGTCCGCCAGACGGAGGCCGAGCTGGTTGCGCAGGGCGCCGCGCTCGCTGCAACCGCCGAGGGGCTGTGGCCGGGCGAACGCGCGACCAGTCGCGATGCCCGGCCGCTACAGCCGACATGGACCGCGATCGACCTGCGCACGTCGGAGATGCTGCCCGAACGCCCGCGGGCGCACGCGACGCACCAGGCGCCCGACGCCGAGGCGGTGGCAATGGCGCGCACTTTCGCCCCGATCGTCGAGCGGACCGAACGCGCGACGCTCGCCTCGATCCAGTTCCTCGATCGCCGCGGAATCGTGATCACGGGTTATGAAGCCGGTGGCAGCTATGCCGCGCTGCCCGAGATCGCGGCGGCGCTTGCGGGCAATGCCGCGACGGTGTTTCGCCGCAACGGCAATTACCAGCCGCGCTACTCGTTCGAATGGCTCAGCCGCGCCTCGGCGCTGAGATTGCACCATGCGCACCCGATCCGCGTCGACGGTCGGGTGAAGGGCGTGCTGCTGCTCTCGCGATCGCCGCGCGCGCTGTTCCGCGGGCTTTACGAGGATCGCGGCAAGATCCTGCTCGGCGTCGCCGCGATCTTCGGGTTGCTCGTCATTGTATCGGGCCTGCTCTCGCGCGCGATCGTCCGCCCGATCGAGGCGCTCAGCCATGCCACGCGCGACGTCGCCGCGGGTCGCGGGAGCGTACCCCCCGATCCCGAGCTGTCGGTGATCGAGATCCGCACGCTCTACGAGGATTTCCGCCGGATGGCCGAAAGCCTAGCGCACCGCTCGCGCTATCTGCGCGATTTCGCGGCGTCGGTGAGCCACGAGTTCAAGACCCCGCTTTCGGGCATACGCGGCGCGATCGAGCTGCTCGAGGACCATGGCGAAACCATGACGCGCGCCGAGCGCAGCCGCTTCCTCGGCAACATATCGGCCGATGCCGACCGCCTCTCGCGCCTCGTGGGTCGGCTGATGGAGCTCGCCCGCGCGGATATGCGCGTTCCCGACGCGGGGTCGCGCGCCGATGTGCTGCACGAGCTGACGCGCGTGGCCGACAGCTTCCGCAATGGCACGTTCGCGGTGTCGATCGAGGCGGTGCCCCCGCTGCCGCCGGCACAGGTCGAGGCATCGACGATCGAGTCGGTCGCGGCGGCGATCATCGAGAACAGTCGCCAGGCAGGCGCCACTTCATGCGGCATCATCGCGCGCCACGCGCATGACGGGATCATCATCGATATCACCGATGACGGCCCCGGCATCCCGGAAGGCGACCGCGACCACATCTTCGCCCCCTTCTTCACGAGCAAGCGCGAGTCGGGGGGCAGCGGCCTCGGCCTTGCCATCGCGCGCTCGCTGGTCGAGGCGAGCGGCGGCGAACTGCGGCTGATGCCCTCGATCGCCGGCGCGCATTTCAGGCTCGAGCTCCGCACGGCCTGACACCGCCTAGCCACTTTCCGTTTACGTAATCGTTGGATATCGTCTTTCGAAACAGGAGGGGAGAGGCGGACATGACGGGCAAGGCGATCTTCATCACGGGGGGCGGATCGGGGATCGGGCGCGCAACCGCGCAGCATTTCGCCGCACAGGGATGGTTCGTCGGTCTGGCCGACATCAAGGAGGCCGGCATGGCCGAGACCGCGGCACTGCTCCCGTCGGGCAGGTCGAGCATCCACCCCATGGATGTGCGCGACCGCGCTCAGTGGAAGGCCGCGCTCGACGGCTTTGTCGCGGCGAGCGGCGGAAGGCTCGATGTCCTTTTCAACAATGCCGGGATCGCGCGCGGCGGCGAGTTCGCGCTCTCGGACCCGTCGGATAGCGACCTGCTGGTCGAGATCAACCTCAAGGGCGTGATCAACGGCGCGCATGTCGCGCTGCCCTATCTGAGCGCGACACCGGGATCGTGCATGCTCAACACCTGTTCGGCCGCGGGACTCTATGGGGGGCCCGGCCTCGCGGTCTATGCGGCAACCAAGTTCGGCGTGCGCGGGCTGACCGAAGCGCTCGAGATCGAGTGGCGCCCACTCGGCGTCAAGGTGTGCTCGATCATGCCGAGCTTCATCGACACGCCGCTGCTCGACATGGTGTCCGCGGGCTCCAACGCCACCGCGCGCGACAATGTCCGCGACGCGGGGCTCGAATTCACCCCCGTTGAGGTGGTGGCGCAGGCGGCGTGGGACGCGGTGCATGGCGACAGGGTACACGTCGTCGTCGGCAAGACCGCAAAGTCGATGGCCTTCGCCGCGCGCTGGATGCCGGGTACACTCAGGAAGAAGCTCGGCGCGCGGCTCGGCCGCGAGGCCTGAGCGCTATTCGAGCAGTGCCTCGATCGCCTCGGCCATCTCGACATCGCGCTCGGACAGCCCGCCCGCGTCGTGCGTCGTGAGCAAGATCTCGACGCGATTCCAGACGTTGGACCATTCGGGATGATGGTCGGCCTGCTCCGCGAGCAGCGCGACGCGCGTCATGAAGGCGAAGGCTTCGGAGAAATCCTTGAAGTTAAAGGTGCGCGTGATCGCGTCGCGCGCCTCGTCATAGTCCCATTCGGGCAAGCCATCGAGCGCGTCGGCGCGTTCGGCATCGCTCAGTTGGTCGACCATTTTTGCTCTTCTCCTGTCGCTGGCGTTGGGCCCGCATGATGGGCTATGTCGCAGCGATGACAGGCAAAGGTCAATCGGAGAGCTATGCGCCCAGCGTCGCGGATCTCGAGGCGCTCGGGCGCGCGGCGATGGAGCGTCTGCCCGATCCGTTTCGCGGCTTCCTTGCGGGCGTGCTGTTGATCGTCGAGGACTTTGCCGAGGATGCGATCCTCGTCGAAATGGGGATCGAGGATCCCTTCGAGCTGACCGGCCTCTATACCGGCCGCCCGATCGGCGAGCCGATGGCAACGGGCGACATGCCCGCGACCATCCATCTCTATCGCCGTCCGCTGCTCGAGGAATGGATCGAGACCGGCGTGTCGCTCGAGGCGCTGATCACGCATGTCATCGTCCACGAGGTCGGTCATCATTTCGGGCTGTCCGACGACGACATGCACGCGCTCGAAGACGCCGCGGGGTGAACAGCGCGGCGCTGACCTTTGAGAACGTTGCATGCCTGCGCGGCGGGCGGCTGCTGTTCGAGGGGCTGAGCTTCGCGCTGGCGCCGGGCGAGGCGGCGGTCGTGACCGGCCCCAATGGCGTCGGCAAATCGAGCCTGCTGCGCCTCGCCGCCGGATTGCTGAAACCCGCGGCGGGCCGCATCCGGCGCGAAGCACGATTGAGCCTGGCCGACGAGAATGCGGCTCTTGACCGGCATGTGCCGCTCGGGCGCGCGCTCCACTTCTGGGCGCGGCTTGACGGCGTCGAGGGCTGCGAGACGGTGCGGGGGCTGGCGGCGATGGACTTGCTCCACCTGAGCGACGTTCCTGTCCGCATGCTTTCCACCGGCCAGCGCAAGCGCGCCACCCTGGCGCGCGTCATAGCAAGCGGCGCGCCGATCTGGCTGCTCGACGAACCCGCCAACGGCCTCGACACCGCCTCGCTCTACAGGCTGGCCGACGCGATGGCGACGCACCGCGCCGTGGGCGGCATCGTGCTTGCGGCATCGCACCAGGCGATCGGACTCGAGGACGCCCAGCAGATCGCGCTGACCTCGCCATGAGCACGTTCGTTCACCTCGTGCGCCGCGATCTCGCGAGTGGACTGCGCGCAGGCGGTGCGCTGCTCCCGATCGCCTTCTTCCTGCTGGTGGCGACACTCTTCCCCTTCGCGGTCGGCCCCAACGCGCAGCTTCTCGCGCGCACCGGTGGCGGCGTGCTGTGGGTCGCCGCGCTGCTCGCCGCGCTCCTCCCGGTCGATCGTCTGATCGTGCCCGATCGCGATTCGGGCGTGCTCGACCAGATCGCGACGCGCGAGATCAGCGACGAGTTCGTCGCGCTCGCCAGGATCGTCGCGCACTGGCTGAGCTTCGGCCCGCCGCTGATGGTCGCCGCGATCCCGGCCGCGGCATTGCTCCGGCTCGACGGTGCGACGCTCGGGCGGCTCGAGGCGGGCCTCGCGATCGGCACGCCGGGGCTGGCCGCGCTTGGGCTGCTGGTGAGCGCGCTCACCGCAGGCCTGCGCGGCGCGGGTGCGCTCGCCGGTCTGCTTATGCTTCCGCTCGCGGTGCCCGTGCTGATTTTCGGTGCAGGATCGCTCGGCGACGGATCGGGCAGCGGGCTGAAACTGCTTGCGGCGGCAAGCCTGATTCTCGTCGCGATCGCGCCCTTTGCCGCTGGCGCCGCAATGAGGGCCGGACGCGAATAGCAGAATCCCCTTCCGTTCCCGTTGCGCCGGGCGAAGCGTTGCGGCAGGCTGCGCCCAGAGAACATGGGAGTGGGTTCGCAAT
Source organism: Sphingobium sp. FW306-1B-F04DB (assembly GCF_058781925.1). NCBI lineage: Bacteria > Pseudomonadati > Pseudomonadota > Alphaproteobacteria > Sphingomonadales > Sphingobiaceae > Sphingobium > Sphingobium sp. FW306-1B-F04DB. The sequence goes on from NZ_JBYSXE010000065.1 coordinate 5,256, forward strand.
GACCGGAAACGGTATCTGTGTTGGGCTGGCGTTGGTGATGGCCGCGGTGATCGCGCTGATCGCCTTTTCAGTGGCCCAAGTGGTTGAAGGCCTTGGTGTGATGGTCGTCGTCCTCGCGTCGACGGGCTGGGTCGCGTTCTGCGCCGCGCGTCAGCGGCGCTATCAGCAACGCCCCTAGCGAATCAGCGGCTCCAGCGCGCGAAGATCGCGGTTGGCAGCAACAGCCCCCGCGCCTCTTCGCGCACGGCAAGCTCGCCCGCCTCGACGGTGCCGGGCAGGTCGCCCATCGCCTGGCGCATCAGCTCGCCGATCGCGAGAGCGGACATCCTGACCGCATAGACCGTCAGGAAGCAGAAGCGGCTATTCTCGTCGAGCAGCTGGCGGCAATTGGCGATCAGGTCCGGCAGCCCTTCCTCGAGCTTCCAGACCTCGCCTTCGGGTCCGCGGCCATATTTGGGCGGGTCGAGCAATATGCCGTCATAGCGCCGGTTGCGCCGCACCTCGCGCGCGGTGAACTTGGCTGCGTCGTCAACGATCCAGCGCACCGGCTTTTCGGCGAGCCCCGAAAGCACCGCATTCTGCCGCGCTGCCTCGACCGATTTCTTCGAAGCGTCGACATGGACCATCGTCGCGCCGCTGGCCGCCATCGCGAGCGTGCCGACGCCGGTATAGCCGAACAAGTTCATCACCGTCGGCGAGGTCACGCCGTCGACGCGTTCGCGCATCCAGCTCCAGACCGGCGCCATGTCGGGAAAGAAGCCGAGATGGCGAAAGGGGGTGCAGTTCGCGGTGAAGCGGACATCGTCCCAGGCGAGCGGCCAGCCCTCGCGCGGCACGGGCCGGCGATATTCCCAGCGCCCGCCGCCCTCCTCGTCCGATCCGGGCACGAATTCGGCATCGGCATCCCAGTCATCCGAAGCAGGCGCCCACATCGCCTGCGGCTCGGGGCGGATGAAGCGAAAGCGGCCATAGCGCTCGAGCTTGCGGCCATGCCCCGAATCGACCAGCCCGTAGTCGGGCCATGGTTCGCCGATGAGCGTTGTCAGCTTCATGACCGCCGTGTAGCGCGCCCGGCGATATAACCGGTCACATCGGCAAAGGTCGCGGGGAGGACATCGTAGCGTTCCTCGCGCTCGAAGAGATTGGCGATCCGCGAGGGAAGCGGCGGGCGCACGCCCGTTGCGCGCTCGACCGCGTCGCGGAACTTCGCGGGGTGCGCGGTGGCGAGCGTCACGATCGGGACGTCCTTCACTTCGCCCGCACGCGCCGCGGCAAGGCCGACCGCGCTGTGCGGATCGATGATCTGGCCCGCGCGATCATGCGCCCAGCGCATCGCATGGCCCATCGCCTCGGCATCAATGCGTGCGCTGGAAAAGAGTCGCACCGCGCCTTCGCGCTGCGCATCGCTGAGCTTGAGCGCCCTGCTCGCCTCGAAGCCGCGCATCGCCTCGGCATTGGCAGCGCCGTGTCGTCCGCCAAGATCGAACAGCAGCCGCTCGAAATTGGAGCTGACCTGGATGTCCATCGAGGGCGTCGCGGTCGGCACGACCGTCCCTTGCGAATAATCGCCCGAAGACAGCGCGCGGTGGAGGATGTCGTTGACGTTGGTCGCGACGATCAGTCGTTCGACGGGAAGCCCCATGCGCTCTGCGACATAGCCCGCGAAGACGTCGCCGAAATTGCCCGTGGGCACCGAGAAGGCGACGCTACGCTCGGGCGCACCGAGCCGGACCGCGGCGTAGAAATAATAGACCACCTGCGCCATCAACCGCGCCCAGTTGATCGAGTTGACCGCCGACAGCGCAAAACGCCCCGAGAAATCGGGGTCGGCGAACATCGCCTTCACCATCGCCTGCGCGTCGTCGAAGCTGCCCTTGATCGCGATGTTGTGGACATTGGGCGCGAGGACGGTCGTCATCTGCCGGCGCTGCACGTCCGAGACGCGGCCCTCGGGATGGAGCATGAAGATGTCGACCTTGGCGCGCCCCGCGACCGCATCGATCGCCGCCGAGCCGGTATCGCCCGAGGTAGCGCCGACGATCGTGATGTGCGTGTCGCGCTGCGACAGGAAGCGCTCGAACAACAGGCCGAGCAGCTGGAGCGCGACGTCCTTGAAGGCGAGCGTCGGGCCGTGGAACAGCTCGAGCAGCCAGTGCTGGTGATCGAGCTGGACGAGCGGGGTCACCGCGTCATGGTCGAAACGCCCATAAGCCTGTGTGCAGAGTTCGCGCAGCTCGGCCTCGTCGAGCGCATCACCGACAAAAGGCTTCATCACTCTGACCGCGGTCTCGACATAGGAGAGACCGGCGAGCGCGGCGATCTCGCCCTGCGTGAAGCGCGGCCACGCCTCGGGCAGATAGAGCCCGCCATCGGACGCGAGCCCGGTCAGCGTGACATTCTCGAAATCGAGCGCCGGCGCGCTCCCCCTGGTGCTGATATAGCGCATGACGCCGCGGGATTAGCGGCGCGCGTGCAGCCGCGCAACCAAGCTTATCTTTGCGTATCGGCTGGCAGGGCTTGTCCCCGGCGCCTGAGCGCCAGCCAGTAGATCACGCCCGCGACCGCGGCGAAGAAGAACCACTGCACCGCATAGGCGAGATGGTTGTTGGGAATGTCATCCATCGCGGGTGGCTGGCTTACCTCGAGCCCTGGCGCGGGCGTCTCGGAGACGAGGCGGATGATGTGCCGTGTGTCGGGCGCGACGATGCCCCTCACCTCCCCGCCCTTCCATATGGGTTTCCCCAGATCGCGCGACCACCCCATATCGACCTGCATGCCCGGACCCTCGACGCCGCCCGTCCGGCACGCGGCGATGTGCGCCCAGCCCGCCTCGCCCCGGGCATTGCGCCCCGCGACCGCGTTCCATCCTGTGACCTCGGTGCAGAAGCCCGTCGCACGGCGGAATAGCGGCGCATCCTTTTGCGTCGGCACCGCGGGCCAGGCGATCGGCGGCCGTTCTGCGGCGGTGCGATATTCCTCGAGCAGCGCATTCTTCCAGTACGCGCGCTGCAGCTGCCAGATGCCGAGGCCGATCATGACGAGCATCGCACCCGCGACGATGGTGGTTGGAATGGCGGGCCAGCGCTTCATTTTACGAGGCGCCCCTCGCGCGCGCGGTTGCGATATTCGAGTTGGAGCAGCACAGCCTTGGCGATGCGCAGCAGGCCGAGCACGAGCACCAGCGTCAACGGCACCCAGAGCAGGACATGGACCCAGAAGGGCGGTTCGAAGGCAAGCTGGACGCTGACCGCGCCGATCGTGACCAGCGCGCCGACGATGAGGATCAGGAAGGCCGCGGGCCCGTCGCCAACGTTGAACTGGCCATAGTCGAGGCCGCAGGCGCCGCATTTCGGCGCGAACCGGACAATGCCGGCAAAGAGTGTCTTCGCGCCGCAGCGCGGGCACAGGCCCCCGAGCGCGACGTGCGCGGTCCCGGGGGCCGTATCGGTCATCGGATCAGCCGTGTACCGGCGCGCCCCAGCCGCCCCAGACATAGATCGAGACGAAGAGGAACAGCCACACGACGTCGACGAAGTGCCAGTACCAGACCGCCGCTTCGAAGCCGAAATGCTGCTTGGGGGTGAAGTGGCCCTTATAGGCGCGGACGAGGCAGACGATCAGGAAGATCGTGCCGATCAGCACGTGGAAGCCGTGGAAGCCCGTCGCCATGAAGAAGCTGGCGCCATAGTTGAGCCCCTTGAAGGGGAAGGGCGCGTGCATGTACTCATAGGCCTGGACGGAGGTGAAGAACAGGCCGAGGCCGATCGTCAGCCACAGGCCGAGCTTGAGCCCCTCGCGATTGCCGTGGATCAGCGAATGGTGCGCCCAGGTGCAGGTGGTGCCCGAGCAGAGCAGGATCAGCGTGTTGAGCAGCGGCAGCTCGAAGGCGTTGAGCACTTCCATGCCCCTGGGCGGCCACTGGCTGACGGTGGCGACAAGGGCCGGATCGGTGACGAGTTCGACCGCGCCATCCACGACCTGAAGTGGCGCGGGGAAGAGCGAGAAATCGAACCAAGCCCAGAACCAGCCGACGAAGAACATCACCTCGGAGGCGATGAACAGGATCATGCCGTAGCGCAGGTGGAGCTGCACGACAGGCGTGTGATCGCCCGCATGCGCTTCCTTGATGACATCGGACCACCACGAATACATGGTGAAGAGCACGCCCGCGAGGCCCATCAGGAAGACCCAGCCGCCGCCGGCTACCTCATGCATCCACATGATGCCGCCGCTCGCCATCGCAAGCGCCGACATGCTGCCGATGAACGGCCAGATGCTCGGCGGCAGAATATGATATTCGTGATTCTTGGCTCCGGCCATATCCCTGTCCCTTGTCGTCTTCTCGTGTCCGTACCTTCAATACCGGAAATCTCAACCCTTATCGGGCTTCACCGGGTGGAAGGTGTAGGACAAAGTGATTTCCCTGATATCGTTCGCGTCGGGGTCGTCGAGGATCTTGGGGTCGACGAAGAAGATCACGGGCATCCGCACCTCCTGCCCCGGCTCGAGCGTCTGCTCGGTGAAGCAGAAGCATTCGATCTTGCTGAAATATTTGCCCGCCTGCGTCGGGCTCACATTGTAGCTCGCGATGCCCTTGACCGGTTTGTTCGACAGGTTCTTCGCGACGTAGAAGGCCATGTCCTGCGCGCCGAGCGTGACGGTCTCGGTATGGCGCTCGGGGCGGAACTCCCAAGGCAGGCCAGGTTCTCGATTCGCGTCGAAGCGTACCGACATCGTCTTGCCCGCGACCGCGCCGGGCGCGGCGTCGGCACGCATCGTGGTGCCGCCAAAGCCCGTCACGCGGCAGAACATGTCGTAGAGCGGCACCGCGGCATAGCCGAGGCACACCATGCCGACGACGACCATCGCCATCGAAATTGCGGTCCGCCGCTTGTTGCGCTCAGCGACGCTGTCGACGGCGGGCGCGGTCATCCCGCGATCGCCATCTTCGCGATCGAGATCGCGTAGAACAGGATGACCAGGCCGCCGAGGATCAGCGCCGTCACCAGCGCGCGCGAGCGCTGCCGCGCGCGGATTTTCTCGAGTTCTTCGGGGGTCATGCGAGCACCAGCTTGTCGGCGACGAGCGCGCCGAACAGGAGGAAGAGATAGAGGATCGAGAAGCCGAACAGGCGCTTTTCGGGGCGCATCTTGTCACTCTCGCCGGTAGTGCGCAGCGCGATCTGCGCCGCCATGACGAGGAAGATCGCGGTCAGTACAACCGCCGCCACGCCATAGACCGCGCCGGCCAGTCCAAGTGCCCAGGGCGCGACCGCCGCCGCTGCCATCGGCAGGCTGTAGATCAGGATCTGGTGGCGCGTCGTCCGCTCGCCCGCCACCACCGGCAGCATCGGGATGCCCGCGGCGGCGTAATCGGTCTTCACGAACAGCGCGAGCGCCCAGAAATGCGGGGGCGTCCAGAGGAAGACGAGCGCGAAGAGCAGCAGCGGCAGCGTCGCGACATCGCCCGTCACCGCCGCCCAGCCGATCACCGGGGGAAAGGCGCCCGCCGCGCCGCCGATGACGATGTTCTGCGGCGTGCGCGGCTTGAGCCAGATCGTATAGACGATGACGTAGAAGAGGATCGACACCGCGAGGATCGCGGCGGCGAGCCAGTTGGTCGCCAACCCCATCAGGATTACCGAGAAGAAGGACAGGCCGACGCCGAAATGCAGCGCCGATTGCCGGTCCATTCGGCCGGCGGGAAGCGGGCGGTTGGCGGTCCGCTTCATCTTGGCGTCGACGTCCGCCTCATACCACTGGTTGAGCGCGCCCGCCGCGCCCGCGCCCAATGCAATGCACAGGATCGCGGTGAAGCCGAGCACCGGATGGATGTGCTGCGGCGCCACCAGCAGGCCGCACAGTCCCGTGAAGACGACAAGCGACATCACGCGCGGCTTGGTGAGCGCGAGAAAGTCCCGCCAGTCGGCGGGTATCGGGGTCGCGTGCGTATCCAGGGCCTTGCTAGCCATCAGTATCAAAAACCATTTGCGCCGGGGCGGTGAGGCCCCGGCGCGAAGTCCGTTCAGTCGACGCGCGGGAGCGTCTCGAACTGGTGATAGGGCGGCGGGCTCGACAGCGTCCATTCGAGCGTTGTCGCGCCTTCGCCCCACGGATTGTCCTGCGCCTTGGAGCCCGCAATCAGCGACCAGATGACGTTGATAAAGAAGATAATCATCGACGCACCCATGATCGCGTAGCCGATCGAGGCCACTTCGTTCCAATGCGCGAAGCCATCGGGATAGTCGGGATAACGGCGCGGCATGCCCTGCAGGCCGAGGAAGTGCATCGGGAAGAACAGCACGTTCACGCCGATGAAGAACACCCAGAAGTGCAGCTGGCCAAGCAACTCGTTGTAGTTCTTGCCCCACATCTTGGCGAACCAGTAGTAGAAGCCCGCGAACAGCGCGAACACCGCACCCAGCGACAGCACATAGTGGAAGTGCGCCACGACATAATAGGTGTCGTGCATATAGTTGTCGATGCCGCCGTTCGCGAGCAGGACGCCCGTGACGCCGCCGACGGTGAACATGAAGATGAAGCCGAGCGCCCACATCATCGGGGTCTTGAAGCTCAGCGAGCCGCCCCACATCGTTGCGATCCACGAGAAGATCTTGATGCCCGTGGGCACCGCGATCACCATCGTCGCTGCGGTGAAGTACATCTTGGTGTTCACGTCCATGCCGATCGTGAACATGTGGTGCGCCCAGACGACGAAGCCGACGACGCCGATCGCGACCATGGCGTAGGCCATGCCGAGATAGCCGAAGATCGGCTTTTTCGAGAAGGTCGAGATGATGTGGCTGATCATGCCGAAGCCCGGCAGGATCATGATGTACACTTCGGGATGGCCGAAGAACCAGAACAGGTGCTGGTACAGGATCGGGTCACCACCGCCGGCCGCGTCGAAGAAGGTCGTGCCGAAGTTGCGGTCGGTCAGCAGCATCGTGATCGCGGCGGCGAGCACGGGAAGTGCCAGCAGCAGCAGGAATGCGGTGATCAGCACCGACCAGGCGAAGAGCGGCATCTTGTGCAGCGTCATGCCCGGCGCGCGCATGTTGAAGATCGTAGTGATGAAGTTGATCGCACCGAGGATCGACGATGCGCCCGCAAGGTGCAGCGCGAGGATCGCCATGTCGGTCGCCGCACCCGGGCTGCCCGAGGTCGAGAGCGGCGCATAGACCGTCCAGCCCGTACCCGAGCCGGGCCCGGTGCCGCCCGAGACGAACGCCGAACCGAGCAGCAGCGTGAAGGCGGGGATCAGCAGCCAGAACGAGATGTTATTCATCCGCGGGAACGCCATGTCGGGCGCGCCGATCATGATCGGGACGAACCAGTTGCCGAAGCCACCGATCATCGCGGGCATCACGAGGAAGAAGACCATGATGAGGCCGTGCGCGGTGATCAGCGCGTTCCACAGATGGAGGCCGTCGCCACCCTGCATATGCGCCCAGGTCTCGAGATACTGGATCCCCGGTTCGGCGAGCTCGAGGCGCATAAGCCCCGAGATCAAGCCGCCGATGATCCCCGCGAAAATCGCGAAGATCAGGTAGAGCGTCCCGATGTCCTTGTGGTTGGTCGACATGAACCAGCGGGCGAAGAAGCCCGGCTTGTGGTCCGCGTCATGATGGTCGTGCGCGTGCGCGGCCTGAAATTCGGACGGAGTTGCTGCGATATCGGTCATGATCTCAGTTTCCGGTGGCGGCGGCGGCCGCGTTGGTGGCGTTGGCGGCAGCAGGCGCCGCCTCGATGGCGTTGGCGGGCGCAGCCGCGTTCGCTGCATTGGCAGCGGCGGCATTGGCGGCATTGGCGGCATTAGCGGCGTTCGCAGCATTGGCGACTGCGGCGGCTGCGGCTTCCTCGGCGGCCTTTTCGGCGGGCATCTTGCCGCCCTTCGCCTTGACCCAGGCCGCGAACTTCTCGGGGCTCACCGCCTCGATCGCGATCGGCATGAAGGCGTGACGGTCACCGCAGAGCTCGGAGCACTGGCCGTAATAGACGCCGGGCTTCTCGATGGTGAAGCTGGTCTCGTTGGTGCGGCCGGGGACCGCGTCGAGCTTGATCCAGAAGGCGGGTACCGCCCAGCTGTGGATCACATCGGACGCGGTGGTAAGCAGCTTGATCGGCTGACCGACGGGCAGCACGACGCGGTTGTCGGCCGCGAGCAGGCGGGGCTCGCCGCGCTTCTTGGCTTCGTCGTCGGGCAGCATGTTCGCGGTGAACTCGATGCCGTGGTCGGGATATTCGTACGACCAGTTCCACTGGTTGCCGATCGCCTTCAGCGTCACCGCGCCCTCGGGGGCGGGCTTGAACTGCTTGGCGAGCAGGCTGATCGACGGGATCGCGATGCCGACGAGGATCAGGACGGGAACGAGCGTCCAGATCACCTCGATGAGCGTGTGGTGCGAGGTCTTGGACGCGACAGGATTCGCCTTGGCGCGGTAGCGCGCGGCGACCCAGAACAGCAGGAAGAGAACGAGAATTGAGATACCGGTCATGACGGGCATCAGCACCCAGTCGTGCATCCACAGCGCCTCTTCGCCGATCTTGGTGACCTGGGGCTGGATGCTGATGGCGCCATCGACGGGCTGACCGATTCCCGCAACCGGCCTGGCCTCGGGGAAGGCCGGGGCGACGTCGGTCGCATTGGCTGCTGCCGCATTGGCTGCGGTCTCTGCGGCAGCGGGGGCTGCGGCCGCCTCGGCGGATGCCGCCGGGGCCGCTTCCTGCGCCAGCGCCGCAGCGGGCGCCGCTGCAAGGCTCAACGCAAGAAACGCGGTCTTGAAGATGTTCATAAGCGTCTCGATCTCACCCTCTTGGAAATGACCCGACGCAATGATTGCCCTCCGCGCCCGGTCAATTTGGGCCGGCTTATAGGCAGGGATATCGGATGCCTCAAGCATCTGTGACGATAATTTGAGGCGGTTGTCCGCGACACGCGAAAAGCTATAAGGCCGCTTGATATCGAACAGTGGAGCCCGAGCGATGACCGATGAGGAGATTTTGGCGGAATTCCGGGCGGCGGATGCGCTGCTCGAAGGCCATTTCATCCTCTCGTCGGGCCTGAGGAGCCCGCGCTACCTGCAATGCGCGCGCGTGCTGATGGATCCGATGCGCGGCGCGCGGCTCGCCTCGACGCTGGTTTCGCGGATGCCGCGCGACATCCGCTCGGGCGTAGAGATCGTCGTGTCGCCCGCGATGGGAGGGGTGATCGCGGGCCACGAGATGGGCCGCGCGCTGGGCGTCGAGGCGATCTTCCTCGAGCGCCCCGAAGGCACGTTCGAGTTACGCCGCGGCTTCCGGCTCACGCCTGGGCAAAAGGTGCTGATGATGGAGGATGTCGTCACCACCGGCCTGTCGTCGCGCGAGGCGATGAAGGCGATCGCGGCAGCGGGCGGCGAGGTCATTGCGGCCGCGGCATTGGTTGACCGCTCCAACGGCCAGGCCGAGTTCGACGTCCCCTTCTTCCCGCTGATCACGCTCGAGGTGCCGAGCTATGCGCCCGACGCGCTGCCGCCCGAGCTCGCCGCGATCCCCGCGATCAAGCCGGGAAGCCGCAAGGAAGCCGCATGACGCTCCGCCTCGGGGTCAATATCGACCATGTCGCGACGATCCGGAACGCGCGCGGCGGATCGCACCCGGACCCTGTCAGGGCCGCACTGATCGCAGCGCAATCGGGTGCGGACGGAATCACCGCACATCTACGCGAGGATCGCCGCCACATCACCGACGATGACATCGCGGCGCTGATGGACGCGCTGTCGATCCCGCTCAATCTCGAAATGGCGGCGACGGCGGAGATGCTCGACATCGCGCTGCGCCACCGCCCGCACGCGGCATGCATCGTTCCCGAGAAGCGCGAGGAACGCACCACCGAGGGCGGGCTCGACGCCGCGGGCCAGCACGATCATCTGACGCCCTTTGTCGAGCGCCTTTCGGCCGCGGGCATCCGCGTCAGCCTGTTCATCGAGCCCGATCCCGCGCAGATCGAGGCCGCGATTCGCCTGAAGGCGCCCGTCGTCGAATTCCATACCGGCCGCTACGCGCATCTCGACGGTGCGGAGCGTACCGAGGAACTACGCCGGATCGCTGATGCCGCGGCGCTCGCGACCAAGAACGGCATCGAGCCGCATGCTGGGCACGGCCTCACCTTCGACAATGTCTCACCCATCGCCGCAATCCCGCAGATCGCCGAGCTCAATATCGGCCATTTCCTGATCGGCGAGGCGATCTTCACCGGGCTCGACAAGAGCGTCGCGAAGATGCGCGAGTTCATGGATCTGGCGCGATGATCATCGGCATGGGTTCCGACCTGTGCAATATCGAGCGCATCCAGAATTCGCTCGACCGGTTCGGCGAACGCTTCGTCAAGCGCGTCTTCACCGATATCGAGCGCGCCAAGGCAGAACGCCGCCCGTTCACGCGCGCGGGCACCTATGCCAAGCGCTTCGCCGCCAAGGAGGCCTTTTCCAAGGCGGTCGGCACGGGCTTCAAGGCGGGGGTGTTCATGAAGGACATCGGCGTGGTCAACGCACCGAGCGGCGCGCCGACGCTCGCGCTCACCGGCGGCGCCAAGGCGCGGCTTGACGCGCTGACGCCAAGCGGCCACGCAGTGAAGGTGCATCTGACGCTGACCGACGATCATCCCTGGGCGCAGGCCTTCGTGATTCTCGAGGCGCTGCCGATCGGGGAGGAAAGCGCATGAACGAGCCCGCAGATACGAGCGAAACTGCCGCCACGATCGACGAGGCGAAGAAGGGCACCGACTGGTGGGCCGAGCTGCGTGCGATCCTGTGGTTGGTGCTTGCGGTGCTCGGCTTCCACAGCCTAATCGCCAAGCCCTTCTATATCCCCTCCGAATCGATGGTGCCCGCGCTGCTGACGGGCGACCGGCTGGTGGTATCCAAATATCCCTATGGCTGGTCCTATGTCTCGGCGAGCTTTCACATATTGCCGCATTTTCCCGGCCGGCTGGTCGGCCGGCTGCCCGAGCGCGGCGATGTCGTGATCGTAAGCCCCCCGGGCGTCCGCACCGATTATATCAAGCGCGTGATCGGCCTGCCCGGCGACCGGCTTGAGGTCAGGAACGGCATCGTCATCTTGAACGGCGTGCCAGTAAAGCGCGTGGCAGCGGGCAGTGCGCGCATTCCTGTCGATGCCAACATGCCGTGCAGTGGCGAGGAATATCCGGGCGCGCTGAGGAGCGGCCCCGATGGCAGCGTCTGGTGCGAACTGCCCGCTTTTCGCGAGACGCTCCCCTCCGGGCGCAGCTTTACCGTGCTCGACACCGGCTATTCGGCCGGCGACGACTTCCCCGCCACGACCATCCCCGAAGACCATGTCTTCGTGATGGGCGACAATCGCGACCATTCGGCTGATAGCCGCTTCCCCGTCGCCGCGCTCGGGCTGGGTGGGCCGGTGCCGTGGGAGAATATCGGCGGGCGCGCCGAATTCATCACCTTCTCGCTCGACGGCTCGGCGAAATGGTGGAACCCAATCAGCTGGTTCACCGCGATGCGCAGCGGGCGCGCCTTCACCAGCCTGCACCCGCGGGACGGCGACTAAACGTGGCGGACGAGCCGGGACGCACCGTGACCGCGCCGGGGCCGAGCGAGGTCCATGATCCGGCGGCGCGCGCCGAGATCAAGCGCGCCTTTATCTGGTTCTCGATGGCTGGCGCCTTCGCGCTCGTGATCCTGCTGATCCAGCCATTGTTGCTGATTCTCGGCGGCATCATCTTCGCGGTGATCCTCGACGGCGGCACGCGCCTGTTGGGACGCGTACTGCCTATCGCCCGCGGCTGGAGGCTGCTGATCGTCGTCATTGCCGGGGTCGCCTTCCTGTTCGGCACACTCTACATGACGGGGGTCGAGATCGCGCAACAGGCGGCCCAACTGCGCGACACGATCACGGTGCAGGGCGACCGCTTCCTCGACTGGCTGACGGCAGTGGGGCTGATGCCCGGCACCGAGGACGTCAAGGGCCTCGCGCGTGAGGTGTTCGGGTCGATCGGCCGGTTGACCAGCTATCTCGGCTCGGCGTTGGGCGCGCTCACCAGCCTGTTCATGATCGCGGTCATCGGCCTGTTCCTCGCAATGGAACCGCGCATCTACGAACGCGGCTTCCAGTGGCTGTTGCCCGCGGACAAACGCCACGAGGCCAAGATCACGCTCGACCGCATGGGCTATACCATGCGCCGGCTGATGGCGGGGCGGCTGTTCGGCATGTTCTTCGAGGGCGTGCTAACCTGGATTGCGCTCAGCATCGCGGGGGTGCCTATGGCGCTGATCCTCGGCATCCTGACCGGCGTGCTTGCCTTCATCCCCAATATCGGGGCGTTCATCAGCGGCGTGCTGATGGTCGCGGTCGGCTTCAGCGCGGGGATAGAGACGGGGCTGGCGGCGATCATCGTCTATTTCATCGTCCAGACCTTCGACGGCTATGTGCTTATCCCGCTTGTCGCCAAGAAGACCGTGGACATGCCCCCCGCGCTGACATTGGGCACGCAGATCCTGTTCGGTACGCTGTTCGGCATCTATGGCCTCGCGCTCGCCGACCCCATCGTCGCGATGATCAAGGTCGCGCTCGAGCGCCGCTCCGAACGGGGCGCCGATGAGGCGCCCGCTTAGAAGTTTGCATGACTAGCTAGATTGGACCGTTCGTCCCGAGCGAAGCCGAGGGACGTGTCTCGACTTCGCTCGACACAAACGGCCTCAGTTTTCTGATACGACTAGCCCCAACAAAAAGGCCGGGGCTTTCGCACCGGCCTTTTTGATTTCCCGGCTGAATGGCGCTTACTGGCCGCCCGGGGGCATGCCCTGCGGGGGCAGCGCGCCCTGCGCCTGAAGGCGTTGCATCTCGGCCTGGATCTCGGCCATCGACTTGAAGTCGAGCAGGTCGACCTCGAAGATAAGCACCGAATTGGCGGGAATGACCTCGGCGGGCGAATTCTCGCCATAGCCGAGCTGCGGCGGGATCCAGAGCTTGTACTTGCCGCCGCGCGCCATCTGCTTCAGCCCTTCGGAGAAGCCCGGAACCACGCCCGCCACGGGAAAGCTTGCCTGCGGATTCTCGTCGAAGACCTTGCCGTCGCGCAGCGTGCCCTTGTAGCCGACCAGGACGACATCCTCATCGGTCGGCTTAGGGCCCTTGCCCTCCTCGAGTACCTTGTAGCGCAGGCCCGAGGCGGTGGTGACCACGCCGTCCTGCTTGCCGACCCATGCGAGATACTGCTCGGGCGTGCCCGCATTGGCCACAGCCGCGCCCGAGGTACCCATCCAGGCGCCGCCAGCCGCAACGGCGACGGCAAGCGCCACGCCGATCCAGAGTTTCGCGATCGAGCCCTTGGCGATCGGGCGAAGCGGAACGGCGGTCACCGACATGGACAGGCAGCCTTGATCTTAATGAGACGGGAAAACGCTTGGACGAAGGCGCCGGATTTACCGGGCGCCGTCACGCTCCATGCGCTTGCGCTCGAGCTTGCGCGCGCGACGGATCGCGGCGGCGCGCTCGCGCGCACGCTTTTCCGACGGCTTCTCATAGTGACGGCGCAGCTTCATTTCGCGGTAAACGCCTTCACGCTGCAGCTTCTTCTTGAGCGCGCGCAGCGCCTGGTCGACGTTATTGTCGCGAACGAGGATTTGCATAAAGCCGTCAGTCTCCAATCTTCAATCCCGCACCACAGCGACTCGCTGGCTGCGGCACGAAAGCCAATAAAAAACGGGTCGTCGCGGGACGATTCCCGCGCCGTGTGCCGCGGCCACTAGCAGCGGAGCCGCGGATTTTCAAGCGACAATGCGGTTTTTCGCCGCATTTGCGCGCGGTCCGGGCAGCCGGCGGGGCCCCCGCACAAAAAAGGGGGCGGCCATTCCGGGCCGCCCCCATGATATCTGCCGGCACCGTTCCCCGCCTTGCGGTGGGGAAGGCGGCGGACGCGTATCAATACATGGCACGTCCGCAGTTATAGGCGGGGAGGGATCCGGTGGCCGACTGGGCGAAGCCGTTGTAGCGGGCATCGTCCTTGGCGAGCGC